>JBAPZS010000398.1:0-2594 GCA_049285355.1 Candidatus Cybelea sp.
GGCTACCTCAGGGAAGACGCGATTCGCATGCGCGCCAGTCTACGTTGGCAAAAAATGCCTCGATGTATTTGCCTTTGTCGGCGGGTTTGTAGTCTTTGATGAAGGCGTGCTCCCAGACGTCCATCACGACGATGGGCACGAAACCGGCCAGGTTACCGTTCTCGTGGTCGCTTATCCAATGGTTGGTGATCCGACCGTTCGTGGTATCGCAGTACGCGATCGCCCAACCCACGCCGCGCATGCCGCCGACCGCCATGAAGTCCTTCTTCCACTCGTCGAAGCCGCCGTAAGCTTCACCGAGGGCGTTGTAGAGGCGACCGGATCCGATCGCTTTCGGATCGTTGCACATGTTGTCGAAGTAGTATTCGTGCAGCCGCATACCGTTGTACTCGAAGCCCAGGCGGCGCACCAGCTCGGCGTAAGCCGGATTACTGCCCGCGGCATTTCCCGATTCGCGCAGCTCGCTCAGGCGTTCGTTAAGCAGATTTGCGTTCTTGACGTAGCCTTCGTAGAGGCCGAAGTGCATCTCGAGCGTTGCATCGGAGATGCCGGTGAGCCCTGAGAGTGGCCACTTCTTGGGCGTATAGACCTTAAGAGATGACGTTATCGTTTGCATTTTTACGTGTTGCTTTTAACCTCCGCGAGCGTCTTTCCCGAAGCGGCCGGCATTCAAACGAGGTGACGGGACGGCGACTAGTGCGGCAACTGAGCGAGCGGATTGCCGACCAGGTTCATCAGCCGGATTGCGAGCTTCCAGGTGTTCTTTGGGAGCGTCGGCGCATTGGCGTGCACTACGGTGACGGTGTCCGAGAGCGCGACGTTGAGCGAATGCGTACCAAAGGTAATCAACTTGCCGACACCGAGGCTGACCGGCAGCAGCGTCGAGCCGCGTTGAAAGTCGAAGGTCCACATGGCGTCCGCGGAGCGCAGCGACCACCCGCTGCCGAGCTGCTTGACGAAGAACGGTGCGAACGTGGCAGCGCTTTGTCGTACGCGATTCGAGGGGCCCGCGTACGAGAAGAGCGACTGAATGCTGAAGCCGATCGCGGTTTGGCTCGCGGCGTTGAACTTCACCGCCGCGGCGGCGGGGCCGATGCCCCACGTTCCGATGCCTTGCATGGGGCCGCTAGCCGATGGGATGTAAGCGTTGACGCCGATGCCGAAGCGGCCGGACGGAATCGGATTCGTGAAGAGGTAGGCGAGCTGGGAGTCGCCCATGCCGGTGCCGACCCCTTGGATCCACTGATAACGCGGGAGCGTGACGCGGGCGTACGATTGTCCGATGCGAATCGTGTCAAAGCGCGGGATGATCTGGAGGACGCGCACGTTGCCCGGGCCGTAGCTCGCGGAGGTGTAGAATGTTTGCAACATCCACGACTGAATCGGGGAGGTTTCGTCAACGTCACTTGATTCTTGTTGGATGACGGGCGGTGTCGCGCCGGGGTCGGGCGAGGGCGCCGCGCCTATGAAGGCGACGAAGCCGAGGAGGGCGGGGACGATGCGCTGCCGCAAGAATGCGCCAACATGCGTGACCATGCTCGAGGGTAAGTAGTCGAAGATGAAAGACAAAGCCTTCCGGCTGGATTTCTTCATAGCGATCGGCGCGCTGGCCGTGAGCGCGCTCACCGCGGCGACGCTGGCCTATCAGACGCACGTCATCGGCGACGAGTACGCCGCGACCGTCTGGCCGTACCTGAGCGTCGATGCGACGTACGGAATGCACGGCGTGACGATTGCGCTCGGTAATGAGGGCCTTGGGCCGGCGCTCGTTCAGTCGGCCCAGCTCAGCGTTAACGGTAAAGTGGTTCCGGGATGGGCGTCGCTCGCGCACGCGCTGTACGTCGATCCGAAACTGCACCGGCTCTTTCGGAAGGGTATGACGCTCTCGATGTCGTCGCTTGACGGCTCGACGACGCTTCCCGCCGGCGATACGAAGACGATATTCGCGGTCGTCTTTCCCGATTCGGTGCCGAACCTAGAGGCCTCCGCGCACGGGCTGGCGATAGATTTGTGCTACTGCTCGCTCAACGGAAGCTGCTGGACGGTGCACTCGGCGCCCGGCCAGGGCAAGGTTTCCCAGAGAACGCACGTGGCTGTGTGCAACACCACCGCCGCCATAAATGCGGATTATAAAATCCCCACGCGTCTGCCCACTCGAAAGGAATAGCCATGCTCAAGGCCGGCGACCACGTCTATATCGACGGTACCAAAGAAGAGGGTACCGTTAAAGAGGTTCATCCGCACGAAGTGGTCGTGCGCGTCGAGACGGCTGACGGACACGAGACGCGCAAGTATACGTATGAGGATTTGCGCCTCGATCCTACGATGGATGAGGCGTCGCGGTACGTCGATCATTAGCACGCTGGGAGCAAAAAGATGGATGGTATAAAGCCGAACGTTCCGCCTTCGGGTACCGGGTGCGTCGAGTGCCTCGCGCAGGAGGGCTGGTGGTTTCACCTGCGGCGGTGCGCGGAGTGCGGACATATCGGGTGCTGCGATCAATCGCTGGGCAAACACGCGACGGCGCACTTCCGCGGCACCGGTCACCCGGTTATCGCGAGCTTCGAGCCGGGCGAGGATTGGTTCTACAGTTA
>JBAPZS010000399.1:0-2720 GCA_049285355.1 Candidatus Cybelea sp.
CGAGGGATCGTCGAACGGGATTGCGATCGTGCGCACGCACGAAGAGTGGACCAACGCGATGCTCGAGGCCTCGAAATCGTACGGGCAGATACTCGCTGAGGAGTACGTCGAGGGTCGCGAGTTCACGTGCGCCGTGCTGGGAGAGGAGGCGCTGCCGATCGTCGAGATCGTCGCCAATCGCGACGGGTTCTACAGTTACGACGCCAAGTACGCGCCGGGCGGAAGTACGCACGTCGCACCGGCAAAGATCGACGACGACCTTGCGGCACGCCTGCAGATGCTCGGTCTATCGGCGCACCGGTTACTGGGTCTGCGCGACTACTCGCGGAGCGACTTCATCATTCGCGCGGACAACCGGCCCTATCTCTTAGAGGTAAACTCACTTCCGGGTTTGACATCGGCGAGCTTACTGCCGGACGCGTGCGCGGCGGCGGGAATCGGCTTCGAAGCGCTGATCGACCGGCTCGTCAACTACGCACTGGCGCGCGCCGACGTGCGCGACGCCGTCGCATAGGCTGCGGTAAAAACAGCGCGGGCCCACCGTAGCGAGCCCGCGCCAACGCTCCTATTGCTTCGAGCGAGGATTCTGCGCAACGCCCTCGGGCGCCAGACTAGCCGTTAGACCCTTGCTGAACTCGTACTCGTATTTAATTCCTTTCTCGCTGAACGAATAAACGTCGACGACGCCGTCGGTCCGGTCGACCGCCGCATAATCGGTATTAGCCTTGTTCAGCTTGCCGAAGAAGCTCTCGGCCTTGAGCGAGAACGGGCCGCCGATGACCTTGCACTTCGGGGTGCAACCGCTGTAAATGTAGACCGCCAGCGCCATCTCATCGATGATGACGAGATGACCGCTGTTGTCGATGTCGATGTCGCCGTAGTAGGTGCTCTTGAAGCCGGTGGCGATCTTGCCGGCGCCGGCGCAGCCCTTGAAGTAGATCAACGCAGCGCCACCGCTCGACGTCGGTTTGGCGTCAACCCAGCAATCGCCGTTGTTCGCCATGGCGACTCCGCCGGCTTCGTACATGTCGGCGTTCGTCAGGTTGGCCGTGCAGCCGGCTTTGAGCGTGCAGACGGATAGGCTGCCGTTTGAACTGCTTTTGTCACGGATGTTGCCGAGGGCGATCTTTCCGGTCGCTGCGTCGAGGCTCGACGCATCCGAGGGCTGTCCGTACGAATCGGCGATCACGCCGAGCGATTTTCCGCACATGCCCGGACCCTTGAAGAGCATTAGATACCCGCTCCCGCCATCGGGATCCATCAAGTTGCCCTTACCGTCGACGGCTACGTCGTTGACGCTCGAAACCCCGGTGACGGTGCAGGTCGGCCCCTTGTTCCCCTTGTTATTCGCGGGATAGCCGAGGATATCGGTTCCGCCGAACAACGAGACGTAGATACCGCTGGGCGGCTTCTTCCTTTTCCTGTCAGGCACGAGCGCGTGCAGGACCGTTAGCGCTTGCGGCGGAGCGGTGTCGCCGTCGACGCTGATCGGCCGCGACTGCGAATCGATGCTGGGCACCGTGGCGCTCGGTGCCGACATATTGCCTACGCAACCGGCAAGAAGCCCGATTGCAATCGTCGTGCAGAGCGCCGATGTAAACAAACGCATGGAATGGGTTCTCCTTAAGTAGTAGGGAAATCGAACGTTGCGTATGGGGGTTTACGAACCCTCTAGCGTACGATGCGCTCGGTTCGCTTACCCCGCTTACTTAGAGAACAGGCGCTTTTTTAAGGAAAGGCCTGCTTGTTCGTCCAAGCGCTCGCCGATCGTCGCCCGCTCGAGCGCGGCATTGATCTCTGCGTAGCGCCCCGCCTCGCTGTGCGCGGCGATCCACCGTGCGACTGCGTCATCGGAAGCGGCGTTGGCCACGGCTTCGCGCAGCGCCGACTCGACGATTCCGAGCCTTTCGAGCAGCCGCGAGCGCAAGCCGGTTATTTGGTAACTCCCGATGTTGCCGCCCGGCAGCGTCGCGCGCATCTTATCGACGGTCCTGGCCGCCATTAAGAGATCCAAACCGGGTAAGAGTTCGCGCGGGCTGCGTGGCGGTTGCTTCGTCAGGTCAAGTGCGTTCATAAC
Source organism: Candidatus Cybelea sp. (assembly GCA_049285355.1). Classification (GTDB taxonomy): domain Bacteria; phylum Vulcanimicrobiota; class Vulcanimicrobiia; order Vulcanimicrobiales; family Vulcanimicrobiaceae; genus Cybelea. Next base: position 2,078 of record JBAPZS010000399.1, read on the forward strand.
CGCCGGGATTTTCTCCCAGTCGGGGCCCGGAAGCCTGGTAGCAACGGGGCGAGATGCCGTGGAAGTCGAAGCTACCGGGCCGTCGAAAGAGATTATTGCAACCAACTACCCAATGGAGGAATCCTTGCCAACCGTTGTCGATCGGGGTCTCGAAGGCGTCGTCGTCGGGTCTACCGAGCTTAGTAATGTCGAAGGCGCGATAGGCCGCCTCTCGTATCGCGGCTACGACATCGACGATCTCGCGCCGAACGCCACCTTTGAGGAGATCGTTCATCTTTTACTCTACGGTCAGCTCCCGAATCGCCAGCAGCTCGACGCGCTGAGGCGCGAGCTCGGTGCGCGACGAGCGCTTCCCGAACCGCTGGTCAACGCGATGCAGAACGTCCCGAAGACGGCCTGGCCGATGGAGGTTCTCCGTACGGTCGTGAGCGGTCTCGGACTCTTCTCACCGGTGAATGCGCGCGGCGAACACCTTTCGGACGTGCACACCGCAATCGACTTGATCGCCAAGATGCCCACGATCGTTGCGTGCTGGGATCGCATTCGTCGCGGGCTCGACCCTGTCGCTCCCAGCTCCGACCTATCACAGGCCGGAAACTTCCTTTACATGCGGTCGGGGAAGGCGCCACACGCGATTGAGGAA
>JBAPZS010000400.1:0-5183 GCA_049285355.1 Candidatus Cybelea sp.
CGCCTGCACCGCTTCGTGCCCTTCGCTGGCCGACGCAAACGGAATCTTCCCCTGCCGATTGAGCTGAAAGCCGCGATTCTCGAGAGTGCGCTGCATAACCATCGTACGAAAGATCGTGACGAGCCGATCGTCGGTCAAACCGTGCCACTGGAGCGCCGCCGCTTCGGGTTTACGCACATTCACTACCGGCGTAGTCGCTCGCTGCCGCCGCTAAATCCTGCGCGGAGGTAGCGACCGGGCGCACCCAAAAAGACGAACTCATGCTCTTGAGAGCCGCGGCTCTTCTCATGGCGCTTGCGTCGCTCGGCGCGCCGGCACGCGCCGCCGACGCCGCCGCGGCACAGTGGAAGTACGACAATCCTTTCTGCGACGTCATCGCGGCGGCCGCGCCGCTCCCCGACGTTATCGCATCGGTCAGCCTCACCCCCGGCAACTCGCGGTACGCGCTCGAGCTCCACGCGCGAGCCGGCGTGACCCTCGCGGCGCACGTAACCTTCGTGAGCGACACGGATGCCTACGACGCTGCGGTGCCCGTCGCGAATCTCTCCGGGCCGGCGGAAGATCGCGAACTCACGACCGTCGTCGTCGCGCTGCCCTCTCCCGATCGAGCCGGTTTCTTCTTCGTCGACTCGTATTCGGTGGATCGCGGCGCGAGCGTGACCTGCCCCTCCTACGTCTTGCCGGTCGGAGAACCGCTCGCGTCCCAAGAGTCGGGCGCGACCGTCGTGGCGGCGACGCATTTACAATCGCTGGGAAAGCTGCCGTGCGGACAAGTCTACCGGGCGATCGGGTTTGGCGAAGATTTCGGCAGCCTGACGGGACAGTACGGCAATCGCCCGCACTCGGTGCGGTATCACGCCTACGTCGATTCGAATGGGCGCGCTCTGCGGGAAGTGCTGCTCCAATCGAGCGGCGTCCCAGGCGTCGATGCGGCCGCGCTCGGCGACATCCAAATTTACGCGTTCAAGCCCGCGCAATTTCTTTGCACGCCGGTCGTCGGTGAGGTCGTTATCGAGATGGACTACAATCCATGACGATAGCCGACGAGCTGGTTCATTACCGCCGCCACTTTCACACTCATCCGGAGCTCTCGCTGGTCGAGTTCGCGACCGCCAAGTTCATCGAACGCGAGCTGCGCGAGGCCGGTTACCATGAGATTCGCACCGCTATCGGTGGAACCGGCCTCCTGGCCACGCTGCGCGGCGGCAAGCCGGGCCCGGTAACGCTGTTGCGCGCCGATATGGATGCGCTGCCGGTCGAAGAGTGCAACGAGGTGCCTTACCGGTCGCAGACGCCGGGCGTTATGCACGCGTGCGGCCACGACGGTCACATGGCGATGCTGCTGAGCGCGGCGCGCGCGCTTGCGCCGCGTGCCGCGGAAATTGCCGGAACGATCGTCTTCTGCTTTCAGCCCGGCGAAGAGGAATACTCGGGCAATAAGCTGATGATCGAGGATGGAGCGCTGGAGAATCCGCACGTGGATCGTACTTTTGCCCTGCATCTTTACACCGGCTTGGGCGTGGGAAAGATCGGCATTCGCGACGGCCCGTTCTTTGCGTCGTCCGATCGCTTCGACGTCGAGCTGATCGGGAAAGGCGGACACGGCGCGTTGCCGCAGACCGCCGTCGATCCGGTGGTCGCCGCGGCGCAGCTCGTTACGCTGTTGCAGACCGTGGTCAGCCGCGAGTTCGCCGCGACCGCGCCGGTCGTCGTAACCGTTGGCTCGCTGCATGCCGGCACGACCTTCAATGTTATCCCCGAGCGGGCGACGCTGCAGGGAAGCGTCCGCGCGCTCGACGCAACCGTGCGCGCGGAAATTCCGCAGCGCATGGAGCGGCTGCTGGCCGGGCTCTGCGAAGCGATGCGCCTAACCTATCGCTTGGAATACCATTGGGTCTATCCGCCGACCGTGAACGATCGGGCGACCAACGACGTCGTGCGGGCGGTCGCGCGGGAGGTCGTCGGCCAAGCCGACATCGTGGATCCGCACGACATCGTGATGTGGTCCGAAGATATGTCGTTCATGCAGGAGCTGCGCCCTGGCTCCTACTTCCTCATCGGGGCGCGCGGGGAGCGCAAAGGAATCGAGCCGCAGCACAGCGCGCGCTTCGATATCGACGAGCGCGCGCTCGAGGCCGGCTACCAGATGCTGATGGGCTTGGCACTGCAGCCGACGTGACCTCGGATATTCGCAGATACGTCATCGTCGGCAACGGCTTTGCGGGAACCACCGCGGCCGAGCAGTTGCGCAAGCACGACCCGTCGTCCGAGATCGTGCTTTTCGGCGACGAGCCGTATACGCTCTACAACCGCATCTCGCTTCCTCCGATGCTGCGCAAGCAGATTCCGCAAGAGAAGGTGATGATTCGCAACCGCGCCTGGCACGATGAGCATCGCATCGAGCTCTGCCTCAACGCGCACGTGGAACGCGTCGTGCCGGAGGAGCGCATCGTCCTGGTCGACGGCAAGTCCTACCCCTACGATGCGTTGCTGCTCGCAACCGGTGGGCGTCCCAATCCGAGCGGCAAACCGGGCGCCGAGGGCGCCGCGAACCTCTTTCCCTTTCAGTACCTGGACGATACCCGCGCGATCTCGGCACAGATCGACGAGAGTCGGGTAGGCGTGGCCATCGGCGGGTCGTTCATCGCCTACGAGCTAGCCGAGGCGTTCTCGTCGCGAGGCCTCGAAACGCATTGGCTGATGCGCGGCCCGCGCGGGCTGCATCGCATCATCGACGAAGATGCGGGCGAGCTGCTCCACGAAGCAGCGCGCGCCGACGGCGTGCACATGCACTACGGTGAAGAGGTCGAGGCGTTCGTTCGTTCCAACGGCGCGATCACGAAGGTTCGCACGAACAAAGGCGTCGAGATCGAGGCGCAGTGCTACGCGTATGGGTTTGGCCTTGCGATGAACACCGAGCTGTGCGAGGGCACCGGCATCGAGACCAGCAAGAACGGCATCCTCTGCGACGACCACCTCGAGACGAACGTCAAAGGTATCTACGCGGCCGGCGACGTCGCCGACTTTTACGATCCGATCCTCGAGGTGCGCTACCGCATGGGCACCTGGAATAACGCCGGAGCGCACGGCAAGGTCGTCGCGCTCAACATGATGGGCGGCAGCGAGAAGTACCACGACGTTCCGGAGTACTCATCGCTCCTCTTCAAGGGTCAGACGATCACGCAGTTCGGCCTTGGGACCGACCTCGTTGCGGACTTGGATATCGTGCGCCGGATCGACCGCGAGAAGAAGTGGTACCGCGCGCTCTTCTTTTGGCAGGAGCGGCTTGTCGGCGGCCTGATGCTCGGCAAAGGCAACCGCTCCGGCAAGCGCAAGTACGTCGAGGCGATCAAGAGCAAAGAGCGCTTCCCCAAACCCGAGTGGGACGCGATGCTCGACTGGACCGCCTGACTGCTCCGTGTCACCCTGAGCTGCTCCGTGTCACCCTGAGCTACTCCGTGTCACCCTGAGCTGCTCCGTGTCACCCTGAGCGGAGTCGAAGGGCGACACGGGGCAGCACGCTAGCAGCGCCGTCTAGCGTTTACAACGCTTACATTGAGGACGTCACCGTTGTTGGGCACGATGCAAAGGCCCAACTGAACCTTCTTAAGGTCCCACTTTCCGGTAGACCAGTGTCTTTCCCAAGTGCCGGTGGCCGAGTGGCCGTGGCGGTCCTTGAAGCTAAGACCGAATCTCGCGTTTTCTTGATAGCAGCTACCGTGTTGGCTGACTTCGATCTGGCCCTTCCAGTTCTCCCCGGCTCTCAAGCGTGTCCGATCGGGGGGAAGCTGCAACATGCATTTGCTGGACGGGTGAAGGACCACCAAGGTCGGTCTGAGGTGTGCGGTGACCGTCATTTGGTTCGTTGACGGGGGGAAGAAAATCGGCGACGTCACGTTGGTGCTGCTGCATCCTCCCGACACGAGGGCAGCCATTATGACACAGAGTGAGGCGCCACGCCGCTCCTTGAGCATAGTTCCACTCCTTCTCGTTGCGAGTGATCGCTTAGCACTTCTTTCCCAGAAGCGACCAGATCACCCGACCGAGAGCCGGTTTTTTCAGGAGCGAGCAAGAGCAGCCTGGCGGTGGCGCGCTTGCATTCACTTGACTGCTTTTTCGATGCAGCCGGCAAACTCGTCGACGTCCTCCGGCGTCGTCGCCCAGTGGGTCATCCACCGCACCTCCGGCAGCGCTTCGTCGAAGGTGTAGAAGAAGAACTCGCGCCGGATCGTCTCGATGGCGGCGCGCTCGAGCGTCGCGAAGATCGCGTTGCAGCGGACGGGACGCGTGATGCGAACGCCCTCGATTCTACGCACCCGCTCGTACAAACGCTGCGTCATCGCATTGGCGTGCGAGGCGTAGCGTAGCCAGAGTTCGCCGGTTAAGAGCGCGATGAACTGCGCGGAGATGTAGCGCATCTTCGAAGCGAGCTGCATGGACTGCTTCTGGACGAACGCCGCCGCGCCGCGCGCGTCGAGCTCCGGATTGAAGAAGCAGAACGCTTCGCCGAGCATCAGGCCGTTCTTCGTACCGCCGAAGCTGAGTACGTCGACGCCCGCGTCGCGGCTGACCGCGCGTAGCGTCGAGCCCAGCGCCGCCGCCGCGTTGGCGAGGCGCGCGCCGTCGAGATGTACGATGAGCCCGCGGTGGTGCGCGAAATCGCAGAGCGCGCGCAGCTCGTCGAGCTCGTAGAGGCCGCCGTACTCGGTCGCCTGCGAGATCGAGAGGGCGCGCGGCTGCGGGAAGTGCACGTCGTGCCCGCCATGTAGATACGGCTCGATATCGGCGGCCCGAACTTTGCCGTCGGCCGTCGGAATTGGAACGACCTTCGAGCCGCTAAAGCGCTCGAGCGCGCCGCACTCGTCGGTCTGCAGATGTGCGGTTGCCGGGGCGAGTACCGCCTCCCAGGGGTTGAGCAACGAGCTGAGCGCCGCGACGTTCGCGCCGGTGCCGTTGAAGGTGAAATAAACTTGCACGCCGTCGCCGAAGTGGCGCGCGAAAGCGGCGAATGCGCGCTGCGTCCACGGGTCGTGTCCGTAACCGACCGCGTCGCCGGTATTTGCGTCGAGAATCGCCCGTACGATCTCGGGCGCAATCGGCGCGTTGTTGTCGCTCCCGAAACTGCGGCGCAGCGAAGCCTCCATCGCTTAGCAGGGTGCGCGGGGCGAAGGGTCGAGCCCTAC
>JBAPZS010000401.1:0-6093 GCA_049285355.1 Candidatus Cybelea sp.
ACCTTGCAGCTGCCCTCTGCTTTGGGATCCTGGGCCGGAATAAAGAACTGACATCCCGAGCACTGTTTGCCGTCGTTCGGCGTCGTCTGATAATGCATCGATGCTTGGGAGGATTTCGACGAATCGGCACGGGCTACGCTAGTCAACAGCCCGGCCAGTCCGGGCAGCAGGACCACGCCCTTGAGGAACGATTGACGATCTATTCGGCGCATCGTTTAAGCGTAGGCCGCTAGAATGAAGGAACTCTGAACGGGCATCGATCGGCTCCAAACGGGGAAAGAGATTCTTGAGGTATTACCGGAAGAGGGAGAGTATATGGTAGGGCTGCTCTGGACCATCATCGTCATCCTGTTCTTTTTTTGGCTGATCGGTTTTTTCGTCGTCCACATCGGCGGTGCCCTGATACACCTGCTCCTTGTCGTCGTCTTGGTGCTCGTCATCGTCAACTTGCTGCGGGGGCGCGGCGCGCGCGTCTGAGCGCTTCAGCCGGCTCGGCTCGTTCGTAGGGTAGGCAAGTAAGCCACGGCGGGTGACACGGCGTACCCGCCGTGGTATACTAACTCTCCGTGCCCCGGGCCCTAGCGACGGTGGGAACCCCTACGTGACGACGTGGGACGTGTCTTCCCTGCGTAAGCGGCGGCGGCGGCGGGCCGGACGGAGTCCCTTTCTTTGAACCTGATCGACGTCAACAACTTCGACGCGATGCGCATCGGCCTCGCGTCTCCGGAGCAAATTCGCGCGTGGTCTTTCGGCGAAGTCAAGAAACCCGAGACCATCAACTACCGCACGCTGAAGCCGGAGCGCGACGGTCTTTTCTGCGAGAAGATCTTCGGCCCGACCAAAGACTGGGAGTGCCACTGCGGCAAGTACAAGCGGATCCGCTTCAAAGGCATGATCTGCGACCGCTGCGGCGTCGAGATCACGCGTGCCAAGGTACGCCGCGAACGGATGGGCCACATCGAGCTCGCCACCCCGGTTAGCCACATTTGGTACCTGAAAGGCGTACCGAGCCGTATCGGCATCCTGCTGGACATGTCGCCGCGCCAGCTCGAGAAGGTGATCTACTTTGCAGCCTACGTCGTCATCGATCCAGGCGACACGTCGCTGACCAAGCGCGAGGTGCTCTCCGAGCAAAAGTACCGCGAGGCGCGCGATAAGTTCGGCAACCGGTTCAAGGCCGGCATGGGTGCGGAGGCGATCCGCGAGCTGCTGCGTGACTTGAACCTGCGTAAGCTGCAAGAGGACCTCCGTAAGGAGTTCAAAGAGACTAGCGGCCAAAAGCGCCTCAAGGCGATCAAACGGCTCGAAGTCGTCGAAGCCTTCCTGAACAGCGGCAATCGCCCCGAGTGGATGGTGCTCGCCTCGGTCCCGGTGATCGCTCCCGAGCTGCGTCCGATGGTGCAGCTGGACGGCGGCCGCTTCGCCACCTCCGATCTCAACGATCTCTACCGGCGCGTAATCAACCGGAACAACCGTCTCAAGCGACTGCTCGAGCTCAACGCGCCCGAGATCATCATCAAGAACGAGAAGCGCATGCTTCAGGAAGCGGTGGATGCGCTGATCGACAACGGCCGGCGCGGGCGCCCCGTTACGGGCCCCAACAATCGGCCGCTCAAGTCGCTGTCCGACATTCTCAAAGGCAAGCAAGGACGTTTCCGGCAGAACCTGCTGGGTAAACGCGTCGACTACTCGGGGCGCTCGGTCATCGTCGTCGGCCCGACGCTCAAGCTGCATCAGTGCGGCCTTCCAAAAGAGATGGCGCTGGAGCTCTTCAAGCCCTTCGTCATGAAGAAGCTGGTCGACCGCGGGCTCGCGCACAACATCAAGAGCGCGAAGCGGATGGTCGAACGCGTGCGTCCGGAGGTGTGGGACGTCCTCGAAGAGGTCATCAAAGAGCATCCGGTGCTGCTGAACCGCGCCCCGACGCTGCATCGCTTGGGCATTCAAGCCTTCGAACCGGTGCTCGTCGAGGGCAAGGCCGTGCATTTGCATCCGCTGGTCTGCACGCCGTACAACGCAGACTTCGACGGCGATCAGATGGCCGTGCACTTGCCGCTTTCGGCCGGGGCGCAAGCCGAGGCGCGCATCTTGATGCTCTCCTCGAACAACATTCTGTTGCCGGCGTACGGCAACCCCGTCTCGATTCCGACGCAAGACATGGTTCTCGGCCTCTATTATCTGACGTTCCAGCGCAACGAGTACACCGGCCCCGCCAAAGCTGCGGTGACCGAAGAGTACGTCGGCATCGAACGCCCGAAGAAGAAGAACGCGCCGGCAGCCGACGCGGTGGGAGCGATTCCTACCTTCTACGACGGCAAAGAAGCCGTCATGGCGTACGAGACCAAGCAGATAGACCTGCAAGAGTGGATCTACGTGCGTTGGAACAAGGAGCTAATCAAGACGACGGTCGGGCGCGTGATCTTCAACATGGCCTTCCCCGAGCGCTGGAATCACGAGTTCGTCAACCGCATCGTCGACAAGGGTTTGCTGCGGAAGACGATCACCGACTGCTACCGGCGTTACGGCAATGCCGAGACGGCGTGGTTCCTGGATGCCATCAAGGACCTGGGTTTTCACTACGCAACGCTTTCGGGAACGACCGTCTCGATCAGCGACGTCGTCGTGCCCGAGAGCAAGTACGAGATCGTCGGCAAGGCACAAGATGAGGTCGACGAACTCCACCGGCTCTACGAGCAAGGCTTCATCTCGGAAGACGAGCAGTACAACAAAACGATCGACATTTGGTCGAAGGCTTCGGATGAAGTGACGACCGCGATGCAGGCCTCGCAAAACCCGCTCAACCCGGTCTTCATGATGGCAACCTCGGGCGCGCGCGGCTCGATCGCACAGGTCAAACAGCTCGGCGGCATGCGCGGATTGATGTCCGACCCGTCCGGCCGGATTCTCGAGATTCCGGTGAAGGCATCGCTCAAAGAGGGTCTCACCGTTCTCGAGTACTTCATCTCGACGCACGGCGCGCGCAAGGGTCTGGCCGACACCGCGCTGCGGACCGCCGACTCGGGCTATCTCACGCGGCGCCTCGTAGACGTCGCGCAAGACGTGATCATCCGCGAAGAGGATTGCGGTACGGCCAACGGCATCGTAGTGAGCGACATCCGCTCTGGTAAGGAAATCATCGAGCCGCTCATCGACCGTATCATCGGGCGGCGGGCGGCTGAAGAGATCCGCCTCGATCCCAAGCGCCCGACGACCGCAATCGTCACCCGCGATAAAGAGATCGACGAAGAGAAGGGCAAGGCGCTCATCGACGCCGGCATCGGGGAGGTCAGGATTCGCTCGGTGCTGACCTGTCAGTCGAAGTACGGCGTCTGTTCGATGTGCTACGGGCGCGATCTGGCGGCCGGCAGCCAGGCCGATATCGGCACGGCCGTCGGCATCATCGCGGCGCAGTCCATCGGCGAGCCGGGCACGCAGCTGACGCTGCGGACATTCCACACCGGCGGCGTTGCGACCGAAGACATCATCACCGGTCTGCCGCGCGTCGAGGAGATCTTCGAAGCGCGCAAACCTAAGGGCCAGGCGACGATCGCCGAAGTCGCCGGAACCGTGCGGCTGGGCGACGAGCGCAACAAGCGCATCGTCTACGTCGCCGACGCTCACGGCGAAGAGCGCGAGTACGAGATTCCGCCGGGCACGCATCTGATGGTGCAGGACGGTCAACACGTTGAGGCGGGCAACCAGCTCAACGAAGGCTCCCTCAACCCACACGACATTCTCCGGATCAAAGGTGAGACGGCGCTCCAGAACTATCTGGTTCAAGAGGTGCAGAAAGTCTATCGCTCGCAAGGCGTCGACATCAACGACAAGCACATTGAGGTGATCGTGCGCTCGATGCTGCGTAAGGTGAAGATCGTCGAAGGCGGCGACACGACACTGCTCCCCGGCCAGCTTGTCGAAGCGGCGCAGTTCCACGAAGCAAACGAACGGATGAAGGCCGCCGGAAAAGAGCTGGCGACTGCAAATCCCGTCCTGCTCGGCGTCACGAAAGCCTCGCTGGCAACGGAGTCGTTCCTCTCGGCGGCAAGCTTCCAAGAGACGACCCGCGTGCTCACCGATGCGGCGATCAAGGGTAAGTACGATCCGCTGCTCGGGCTCAAGGAGAACGTCATCATCGGAAAGCTGATTCCGGCGGGTACCGGCATGTCACGCTATCGTAACGTGGAGATCCTACCGGAGGGCCAAGACGTTGATGACGATGGGCGTCCGCGTCACGAGTACGAGGTGCCGTACGCGGCGATGACCGCCGACGATGCGGCCTTGGCCGAGGTGATGGGCACCAACGGCGATGGAATGAGCCGGCTGGTCAGCGCCTACGAGCGCAACCGCGAGCCGCTGACCGTGCAGTACGAAGGCGAGTACGAAGCGCATGCAAATCCGCACGCCTCGCCGACGAAGACGCAGTACGACCGTCTAAAGGGGATCAACCCGGAAGATCTGTAGTACCGGCAGAGCCAACCCAGAGAGGCCCCGCATTTTGCGGGGCCTCTTTCGCAGGCCGCGTCACAAACGACACGGCGACCAGCACGGCGACGTTGGCCACCAGACCCAAGAAACCGGCGTTGATGCCCAACGGCGTCACATTCATCGCGGCCAGCGGCACCGCGACGGCGAGGCCGGCGAGGATGCCGGCACCGACCGCCCACGCGGTTGCTCGACGCCACGCGAGCCCCGCAACGACGCCGGGAAACAGCTGCGAAACGCCGTTATAGTAGAGCAGAAGCAGTTCGACAACCGTCTTCTGTGCGATCAACCAGACACCGAGCGCTAAAAAGGCCGTGACGACGACCAGGATGCGCGTCAGTTGGGTGCGCGATGCGTCGCCGGTTGCCAGGCCCAGTGCGTCGCCCGCCACGTTTTTGGTAATCACGCTCGCGCCGGCGAGCAGGAGCGCGGAGGCCGGAACGAGCGCTGCCAGAGCGCCGGCGCTCCCGATTAGCCCGAGGATCCAACTGGGATAGTAACGCTGCACGACGAGCATGAAGGACTGGTCGACGGCCGGTCCCTTCAACCCGGGATTGAGCAGAACGGCCGACAGGCCGGCAAAGATCATTAGGCTCACCAAACACTGATAGAGCGGTAAGAGCATCGCGTTGCGGCGCAGCGTATCGCCGCTGCGCGCGCTGTATATGGCACTAAACGACTGCGGCGCCACGTAAAAGCCGAGTGCCGATAAGATGACCGTCGACACAAACCAGAGCCCTCCGTGAAATGCGGTAAGCGGCGGGAGCGAGAGCATCTGCGGATGCATTTGCAGCACGCGGTCCAGCATGGCGGAGGGCGAACCGAAGAAACGCGTTGGAATTGCAACTCCGGCAAAGATCACGGCGCCTAATACGAGGAGATCCTTGACGACGCTCGCCCATGCGGTTCCGCGCAGACCGGCGCTAAAGACGAACAGCGCCAGGACGAGAAAGGCCACGATTACCGAAGCGGTTGCATTGTACGCACCGTATCCGGCTATCCGCAGCAAGATTTGTAAGCCGCTGAGCTGGATCGCGACGTATGGAACGATCATCGCAAACTGCAGCAGTGCGACGCCGAGGCCCAGCGCGCGACTGTTGAAGCGGGTCTCGAAGAAATCCGGACCGGTAAGGAGATTCTGCTCTTTTCCGATGCGCCAGATCGCGGGCGTGATGAAGTAGGCGATGACGTACGCGACGGTGCCGTAAGCCATGACGTAGATTGCGGGTGCACCCTGCGAGTACGCCAAGCCGGCGATGCCGAGGAACGTAAAGGTCGTATAGATCTCGCCGGCCTGCAGCACCCACAGGAAGATCGTCCCGAACGAACGTCCGCCGACGATATACTGTTGCGGGTCCATCTTGACGCGACGCACCGCGAGCAGGGCAAAGCCGATCGTTCCAAAGACGATGACGGCAACGATGCCCAGCGCGACGAGCGGGCCGCTCACCAGTGCCGCTCCAAGCGCCCGATCGTCCAGAGGAATGCCGGCGTCAGCAAAACCCAACCGACGACCCAGCAGAGCAGAAACGGCACTCCGAAAAGACGCGGCTCGACGCGATTGACCAACGGCACGGCCACGGAGAGCGCGGCGATGGGGATCGCCGTGAG
>JBAPZS010000402.1:0-3702 GCA_049285355.1 Candidatus Cybelea sp.
CAACCTGCCGAAGGTGCAGGTGCGCGACCTCGCTATAGACACGCGTCAAGGCGCGGTAGTCGCGGCGACGCACGGCCGCGCATTTTGGGTGCTCGACAATCTTGCGCTGCTGGAACAACTTTCGCGCAGCGCTCTGGCGCAGAGTCGCGCGCTGCAAGTCTATGCGCCGCAGACAGCGTGGCTGACGCATGCCTACGGGGAGCCCGCTTTCCCCAACGCTGCAGCGGGTGAGAACCCGCCGTTCGGCGCGACAGTCTTCTTCAACATTCCCGCGTCATATAACGGCACGACGCCGGTGACGCTCACCTTTACCGACGCCGCGGGCAACGTCGTGCGAACTTTCGCGCTGCATCTCAAGACGAAACCGCAACCGACGCCGCCGGCCCCGCTCTTTGCTCCGTCCGCGCGGAAGCGACAAGCGGATTACGAGGCAACGGGCATCACTGTGGGCGCGAATCGCTTCCAGTGGGACCTGCGCTATCCCGACGCTACCGAGGTCACCGGGTTCAATCCGCCGATTGCGGCCGGCGGCGAAGAAGACGATGTGAGCGGGCCGGTCGTGCTGCCGGGCAGGTACAAGGTGGCGCTCAGTTACGGCGGCGACACGACGTGGGCGCCGGCGTTCGACGTCGCGCTCGATCCGCGCATTCACGTGCAGCCCGATGCGCTCGCCGCGCGATTCGCACTCTTGCAACGCATCCACGCGACGCTCGATGCACTCGATCGCAAGGTCAACGAGGCGTTGGCTCTGCGCAGCCGTGGGGGCTCGAACGCCGCGCTCGACGCGGCGATCAACGACGCCGTCCAACTCGATATCAAGGCGAGCGAAGGCACCCTCCTGCACGAAGCGAAGCTGCGCTCGCGCCTGGCGTACCTCGCGTCCGACGTGGATTACGCATACGACCGGCCTACCGCGGCGCAATATGCGGTCTTCGACGAACTGCAAACTCTAGCGACCGCCGCCGAAGCAAAGCTCACCAGCGCAATGGCAAAGTAGTGTCACCCTGACCCTTCGACTCCGCCTGTCCTGAGCTTGTCGAAGGGCGGGGCGTTTGCGGACGCCTCCACTGATAGGCTGCCGTCATACAGCAGCCGGCCGCGCCACGCGGCCCATCAGATTGGAGTAAAACCGTGCTCACCAGAATCCTTATCGCGCTTACCGCATCACTCGTCATCGCGACGCCGGGGCTCGCCTCGGCGACGCTCGTCACCAGCCCCGCCAGACTCATGCAACCGGCTCCAACGTTTGTCCAACCCGACCGTCACAAGAAGCCGGCCATCAAGGCCGGCATCGTCAACTCCGACGGATCGATCGGCGCTGGAACCGGCTACTCCGTCAGTCACGACGGGACCGGCGAATACACGCTGGACGTTCCCGGGGGCTTCAAAAACTGTCCGGCCGTCCTCGTGACGCCGTCCGGGATCAACGGACACGCACCAATCGCTAATGACTACAACTACACCGCCTGCGGGGGCGGCGGCGAGGTCAAGATTCAGATTCGAGTCTACTCCCGCACCAGCGGCGCACTCCAGGACAATTCATTCCATTTCGTGATGATCGACACGTAAGTCACCGCGTCCACCGGCGAGGGCCCGGCTTTCCGGAGCCGGCCCTCGCGTTCACTCGCATTCGAGAGAGATGGAGAGATCGTGGGTTCTAAGGGTAAACGCGAGCGAGAGGATCACCGGTTCGTGCTGCACGTCTGGCGCGAGCCGTCGGCGACGCCGGCCCGATGGCGTGGCAGCGTCTACGAAGTATCGAGCGCCTTGGGCATCGCATCGGGCAAGTTGCGCGACCTGTGGGATTTCATCGCGCTGCGCCTCGGCCACGGATCCGAATCGCATTCCGCCAGGGAAACGCGCGACGAAGAATAAAGGCCGGGCGACGAGCAAGACGGCACAACCGACCGAACGCCGATCCCTCGAGGTGCGGCTGTTCGGCCAACCGGCACTCACGGTCGACGGTCAAGCGTTTCGGCTTGCTACGCCGCGCAAGTCGCTCCAAGTTCTCGCCTACCTCCTCATGCACCGCGCGGCGCCGGTCTCGCGGGATTATCTCGCGTTTCTGCTCTGGCCCGATGAAGAGGAAGGCGTCGCGCGCGGGCGCTTGCGTTCCACGGTCAGCGATCTGTTGCGCGTGCTGCCGCAGCCCGGCGGCGACTTCATCGGGACGAGCCCCGAGGAGCTGTGGTGGAACAACGACGTCGCGCTCTCGCTCGATGTCGACGCGTTCGCCGAAGCAGCCAACGATGCGGCCCGGCTCGAGGAGGCCGTCGCGCTCTATCGCGGCGATCTGCTGCCGGAGCTCTACGACGAATGGCTCTACGGTCTTCGCGAACGCTTTCGCAACATCTACTTGACCGTGCTGACGCAGCTGGTTTCGAGTCTGCGCAAGCGCGGCGAGTTGACGCGTGCGATCGACGTGGCGCGCAAAATTCTCGAGGCCGATCCGTGGCGCGAGGATATCGTCCGGCGGGTCGTCGCGTTACGGTACGAATCCGGCGACGCGGCCGGCGCGATTAGCGAGTACCGCCAGTTCGCCGCGCGGCTGCGCGACGAGATGGGCGTCGACCCGATGCCCGAGACCGTTGCGGTCGCGGAGCGCGTCGCGAAGGGAGATGCCGCCGGCGACGACGACCGCGAGGCGGAGGCCGCGACACAAGGGCGGGCTGCCGAGCGCCGTCGATCGCTGCCGTTCTTCGGACGCGCGCGCGAGATCGAGCGCCTCTCGGAGGCGTGGAGCCGCGCGAAGATGCAGCGCGGCGGCATCGTCTTCATCGGCGGCGAGCCGGGTATCGGTAAATCGCGGCTCGTTCGCGAGTTCATGGAGTCGGTCGAAGAGTCCGGCGGCCGCGCGCTGTACGGCGCCACCGGATACCCCGAAGCCTTTCCGTATCAGGCGCTGGTGGAGGCGTTGCGCGGCCAACTGCCGCTCGTGACGGCGCTCGATATCGGAGCCACGTGGTTCGCGGCGCTCGCACCCGTGCTGCCGGAGCTGGCGCAACGCGTCGGACCCTTGCCGCCACTCCCGACGATCGGCGCCGACGATCAACGGCTGCGCCTCTTCGAAGCGCTCGGCCGCGCGTTCGTCGGATTGGCGCGCCCGCGTCCGCTGCTCGTGGTACTCGAGGACTTGCATTGGGCGAGCCAAGCCACGTTCGATGCGCTCGCGTTCTTGGCGCGGCGCGCGTCGGGTACGCGCATGCTCTTCGTCGTAACGTTTCGCGACGACGAGGCCCTCGCGCAGCATCCGCTGCGTGCGCTGCAGCGCGAGGCGAAGATCGAAGGCACCGCGGCCTCCATGTCGGTGCTGCCGCTCGACGTCGGCGTCGTGGAACGCATCGTCGCGGAGACGGGCGTTCCCCTCGACGGCACGGTTGCGGCGGTCGCCGTGACTCTGCACCGGCGCTCGGGCGGCAATCCGCTCTTCCTCGCGCAACTGCTCGAGGCGACGTCGCCGGAGGAGTCGGTTCCCGCGACCGTCGCGTCGCTCGTCGGTGCGCGCGTCGCCGCGCTCACGGCGCAGACCCAAATGGTTGCCGAGGTGGCGGCGCTCGCCGGCCAGCGGTTCTCGGCCGAGGTCGTGCGCGACGTCACGGGTTACGGCGACGCGGTCGTCGACTGTGCGCTCGACGAGTTGCTCGACCGCCGCATCGTCCATGAAACCGCGGGCCGCGGCATTCTACCGTATCAGTTTGGCCA
>JBAPZS010000403.1:0-3364 GCA_049285355.1 Candidatus Cybelea sp.
CCAGCTGCAGGCCGGCGTCGTCGACCGCGCTGCGCTCACGACGGACATGAACGCCGCATTGACCGACGACAAGCTGGCGACTGTAAAAGGCGCCATCGGAAGTCTCGGGACTCCCGTTGGGTTCGATCAGCAGAGCGCCGGCACGCAGGGCGATTCGAAATACGCCCTCTACCTGGTGAGGTTCGCGAACGGCCAGAAGATCGACTTCATATTTGCGGTCGATTCAAAAGGCCGCATCTCGGGTATGCGACTGGCGCCGGCCCAGTAACGAGAGCACAACGCTTGCGCCGAATCGATCTCGTCCTCTTCGACCTCGACGACACGCTGCACGACGATACCTATGCTTATCATAGTGCTGCCGAAGAGGTCGCTCGGGAGGTTGCGGCCGAGCATGGGATCGACGCGCTCGCGCTCAAGGCGGCCTACATCGTGGAGGCGGAGGGATTTTGGACGCGCCTCTCCGCCGACGACTTGAAGGTCAAGCTGGCGAGCATTCGTGCCGATATGTGGCAGACGGCGCTGGAGAGCGTCGGCGTCGGCGACCCGGAGGTGGCGGCGCGCAGCGCCGATCGCTACAATACATACCGAGCAAAATACTACACGCTCTTTCCCGGCGCGCTCGAGCTTTTGCGGGCGCTCAAGGAACGGGGCGTCAAACTGGGCCTGGTGACCAACGGCCTCTCGGAGACCCATCGCGAGAAGATCGCGCTGCTGCGCATCAGCGAGCTTTTCGATGCCATCTTTCTCGCCGACGAGGTCGGCATGATCAAGCCCGATCCGCTGCTCTTCGCGCACGCTTGCCGCACCCTAGGCGGCGCGCCGTCACGCGCGGTCATGGTCGGGGACCGGTACGACCGCGATATCCGCGGGGCGCAGGAGGCCGGCCTTTTCACCGTATGGCTCAACGTCCGCGCCGAGGAGCTGCCGCCCGGCGCCACCCCTCCCGACGCGACGTGCAGCTCGATTGCCGACGTCGCCCGCATACTTCTGCTGCCCGCGAGTGTCACGTAACAAGTGTCCCGTACCGGAGCACTAACGTGTC
The DNA here is from genome assembly GCA_049285355.1 of Candidatus Cybelea sp. Taxonomy (GTDB): domain Bacteria; phylum Vulcanimicrobiota; class Vulcanimicrobiia; order Vulcanimicrobiales; family Vulcanimicrobiaceae; genus Cybelea. The sequence continues at coordinate 1,043 of JBAPZS010000403.1, forward strand.
GCTGAACTCCATCGTCATCAAGGGCGCGCGCGAGCACAATCTCAAGAACGTGGATCTCGTGCTTCCGCGCAACCAGCTGATCGTCGTGACCGGCCTCTCGGGGTCGGGCAAATCGTCGTTGGCCTTCGATACGATCTACGCGGAGGGACAGCGTCGGTACGTCGAGTCGCTCTCGTCCTATGCGCGGCAGTTCCTCGGGCAGATGGAGAAGCCCGATGTGGACTACATCGAGGGCCTCTCGCCGGCCATCTCGATCGACCAGAAATCTACGTCACGCAACCCGCGCTCGACGGTGGGAACCGTTACCGAGATCTACGATTACCTTCGTCTGCTCTTTGCGCGCGTCGGCACGCCGCATTGTTATCAATGCGGACGCGAGATCAGCACGCAGTCCAGCGAGCAGATCGTCGACTCCATTATGGAGCTGCCGGAAGGAACGCGCATGGTGCTGTTGGCGCCGCTGGTGCGCGGGCGCAAGGGCGAGTATGCGAAGCTCTTCGAGGAGGTCGCCAAAGAGGGCTTCACCCGCGTGCGCGTCGACGGCGAGACCAAAGAGCTTTCATCGAAGATCGTCCTCGACAAGAAACGCAAGCACACGATCGAGGTCGTCGTGGACCGGCTCGTAATGAAGCCGGAGATTCGCAAGCGGCTGGCCGACTCGGTTGAGACGACGCTGCGCCTCTCGAGCGGCATCGTGACCGTGCTCGCTTCGCAGACCTCGGGACAGGCTGAGAAGGAGCTGACGTTTAGCGAAGCCTTCGCCTGCGTCTACTGCGGCCTCTCGTTTGAAGAGCTGGCGCCGCGGCTGTTCTCGTTTAACTCACCATACGGAGCCTGCCCCGCCTGCAGCGGCCTCGGCGAGAAGATCGAGATCGATCCTTGGAAGGTGATTCCCGATCGCGGGAAGTCCATCGCCGACGGCGCGATCGTGCCGTGGAGCCGAAACCTCGGCGGCGGGCGTTATCCCTCGATGAATCCATATTACATGCAGCAGCTCGAACGCGTGCTGCGCCGTTATCGCGTAAAGACGTCTACTCCCGTGGAGAGACTCTCGGACGAAGTCCTCGACGTCATCCTCTATGGTGAGGATCGGGAACAGACCTTCGCCTACACCTCGCGCGGCGGCAAGACCTGGGAGTATCGCTCTTCATTTGAAGGCGTCGTCAACAACCTGCAGCGTCGCTACAGCGAGACATCGAGCGATTACGTCAAGGAAGAGATCGAGAAGTTTATGTCGGCCTCGGTCTGTCCGACGTGTAAAGGCGCGCGCCTGAAGCCCGAAGCGCTGGCCGTGACGATCGGCGGCAGCAACATCGACACGCTCACGCGCATGTCGATCGAGCAGCTCGAGATCTTTTTCCGCGTGCTTACGCTCACGCCGCGGCAAGAGCGGATCGCCCACCAAATCGTTAAGGAGATTCGCGCGCGCTTGGGATTCTTAATCAACGTGGGGCTGAACTATTTGACGCTTTCGCGGTCGGCCACGACGCTGGCCGGCGGCGAATCACAGCGTATCCGGCTCGCAACGCAGATCGGCAGCGCGCTGGTGGGCGTCCTCTACATTCTCGACGAGCCGTCGATCGGCTTGCACCAGCGTGACAACGATCGCCTGCTGGCGACGCTCAAGACGCTGCGCGATCTCGGAAATACGTTGATCGTCATCGAGCACGACGAGGATACGATGCGCACCGCCGACATCGTGGTGGATATCGGGCCGGGTGCCGGCGCCGAGGGCGGCGAGATCCTCACCGCGGGTACGCTGGACGAGGTCATCGCCAACCCGATCTCGGAGACGGGCGCGTACTTGTCGGGGCGCAAGTTCATTCCGATTCCGCGCCGTCGCCGAACGCCGCGCGGCTGGCTCGAGGTTCGCAACGCTCGAGCCAACAACTTGCGCGGCATCGACGTGCTTTTTCCGATTGGAGTCTTCGCAACCGTGACGGGCGTCAGCGGCAGTGGGAAGTCCACGCTCGTCAACGAGGTGCTCGTGCGGGCACTCAACCAGCATCTGCATCGTCAGCCACCGGGCGGCACCTACGGGTCGGTCAAGGGTGCCGCGCAGCTCGACAAGCTGGTCGTGATCGATCAGTCGCCGATCGGCCGGACGCCGCGCAGTAATCCGGCAACCTATACCGGTGCGTTCGATCAGATTCGCGAGCTGTTCTCGCTGGTTCCCGAGGCACGCATGCGCGGCTACACGCCCGGCCGTTTCTCGTTCAACGTCAAAGGCGGCCGATGCGAGGCTTGCCAGGGCGACGGTATCATCAAGATCGAGATGCATTTCTTACCCGACGTGTACGTACCGTGCGAAGTCTGCAAGGG
>JBAPZS010000404.1:0-24653 GCA_049285355.1 Candidatus Cybelea sp.
ATGCCGACCTTCTCGAGGACTTCCTTGCGGTTGCGCTGCGCCGATGCGTCGCCGAAGACGTCTGCGTTCTCGACAGATCCGGGCTCGGGGTGTCCAACATGCGCGCCTTCGACGAGTCTGCTCCCTACCGCCGGAAGCAGGCCTGGCCGTTCTGGTACCGGATCTCCAATCCGGCGCTCGCCGACAAATTGCTCCAGTCGCGGTTTTGGGAGCCTACCGAATACGATGGGGATGCCAGCATCGGTTAACCCACAACGCTCTCGAACACCGACCTGACACCGGCATAGTAGATAGCGGGAGTGTAGGCGGCGAGCGACCGGCGCGCGGTGGACCTTAGCGTGGCGCCGAGTTCGGGATTCGAGAGCACGGCCACGATACCGCGCGCTAGTTCTTCGGGATCTCCGCTGCGCACGAGCCAGCCCTGCTCGCCATGGCGTATCATCTCGCCGACCCCGCCGACCGCCGTCGCGACGATCGGCACGCCGGCGTCCATCGCTTCCAAAAGAACGTTCGGGGAACCTTCGCTGTACGATGCAAGGGCGAAGAGATCCGCCGCTTCGTAGTAAGGCGACACGTCGTTGCGGTATCCGACAAGGCGCACGTTGTCCGTGATGGCGAGTTGAGCGGACAACCGCTCGAGCCGCTCGCGCTCGGGGCCATCCCCAACGATTACGAGCGCGACCGGAACGTCGTAAGTACGGCGAACGTGAACGATGGCGCGCATGAGGTCGGCATGGGCCTTTTCTTTCGATAACCTTCCGACCGACAGAACGATCCGAGTCTCCGCAGTTAAGCCAAGCTCCGTTCGGAGCGTGGCCCTTTCCCCACGAACGGTTGATGAAGACCCTGGCGCAATCGGGGAACGGTGAATGCTGAGGCGCTCTTTCCGAATGCCGAGCCGCCCGTTTAAATCGGTTGTGAACGCTTCACATGCGGCCATTACGGAATCGGCACCACGCAGAGACCATCGGTCGAGCTGGTCGTAAAGCCGCCACGCGAGGCTAGTCGAGGTGTAGCCGTGATGGGAAGCAACCCAGGCCCGCTTGCGATGGAGGCCCGCAGCGCGTACGAGAAAATGCGTCTTCGCGCCATGCGTCCACAGAACGTGCGGGCGATGCGCGGCGACGATGGCGCGCAACTGAGCAAAAACGCTTAAGTCGAAGCGCCAGCGCTCTCTTACCACGTCGATTGTGAAGCCTTCGCGGCGCAGCGCCCCGACGAATGCGGGGTCCGATTCGCCGCGAACGAACGTGAGCATCGAGACATCTAACGGCCGGCCTGACTCGCGATTCTCGCGCGCGTACCTGGCCAGCGTCAGCACCGGCTTTACGTTGCCGGAAACGACGGTATCGTCGAGTAGGGCGAGAATCCGAATCGGACCGTCGTCTTCGCGTTTACTATTCGCGACGCAGACGTCGCGATTTACCTGATTCAAGATGGTTCCAATGTTGGCGGGGGAAAAGCGGAGCTGCAGTGGATCGTGACGTAGGGGCAGCCCGCATGAGTGATTTGACGCCGCAGATTTGGTGCCCCGCCTAAACTCGGGCGTGAGAGCACTAACGCTCGCCGCCCTTTTAGCGGCGCTACCGGCATTAGGCCGGCCCGCGCTAGCCGCCGGCGCTCCCTCCACCCAGATTTGGCTCGGGGTGAGCGACGTTCACCTGGATATCTTCGATCGCTCTTCTCGCCCCAGTTCGTATGGTTTCGATACGAATCTCGCGCTCTTCGAATCTGCGGTCGCACAGATGAAGCGCACGGTGCGCGACCCTGCCGTCGTACTAATCTCGGGCGATCTTCTCATGCACGCCTTTCGCAAGCACGTGGGCGGAGGTCCGAGCGACGCGGACGACGCCGGAGTTGAGTCAATGCGGCGTATTGCGGCGAAGCTTGGGCGGAGTTTTCCAAAATCGCAGTTCGCGATCGCCCTGGGCAACAACGACATTCCCTGCGGCGACTATCGAAGCGCCGCTGGAAGCCGATACTTGGCTCGCATAGCTCGCGTGTGGAACCCTCTGGTCGATCGCGGCGGCGCGTCGCCCGACTTCGAAGCATCGTTCTTGCGCGGCGGTTATTATAGTGCTGGGCTTCCACTGCCCCGCCTACGGCTCATCGTGCTTAATACGGTTCCCTTTTCAAGTGAGTATCGGGGGAACTGCCCGGCCGGCGGCGATCCTGCGCCGGCGGAACTTGCGTGGTTCACCAGCATCTTACGCGACACGCCGGCGGGGACCCGGAACATCGTTTTGATGCACATTCCCCCCGGATTTGACGCCTTGGCTACCGATTACGCGTACGGATTCATCGCGTGGCCGTTCTTGAAAGCTCCGTACGGCGTGCAACTGCTCGATGCGCTCGAGAGCTCGCCGGCAAACGTTCTCTACGCAATCGCGGGGCATACGCACCGCTTCGATTTCCGGCTTGCGGGAGGCGTTCCAATCCTCGGGCTCGGGGCAGTCTCGCCAATTTTCAATAATAACCCGACCTATTACGCCCTGCGGCTGGCGCGTGACGGGTCGTTGCGCGACATCGATCTCTATGCCTTTGACGAGGCACGGCAGACGTGGCTGCCCCCGCGCAGCTTCGACCAAGCCTGGGGAGTGCGGGGTGTGGACCGGCTGCAGCTCGCGCGATTGCATGCGAGAATAGCGGCTTCGCCCGCCGCGCGCGCGTTGTGGAATCGTCAAGCGAGCGGCTGGAGTTCGAGCGTCGATGACTCGAGCGAAGTGTGGGGCGACCAGTGGAGGCTCGCGTGGTGTGCGCAGGAGATCAGTACGCCCGATTTCGCACTCTGCGCCGGCATCGAACGGCGCGTACGAATCTTACCCGCGCTCGTGTTTCTGGTCTTGGACGCCGCTATCAGCCTGGTGCTAGTCCTCGCGTTGCAGCGGCGCCTGAGAACCTGACAGGTAGCGGTATCTTCCGGCAAAGCGAAAGAGCGCCGCGACGGTCACGGCGTCGTCGATCTCTCCAGCCAAGGCGGCATCGAGCGCCTCATCGATCGAAAACCGAACGAGAGAGATGGACTCTTCCTGCGCCGGCTCGGGGACATCGAACTCGAGGTCGCGCGCTAAGAAGATGCGGATCGGCGGGTCGACGATCGAGGGGATTTCGCGCAAGCGCCCGAGATCGCACCAATCGCGCGCCGTGACTCCGAGCTCCTCGCGCAGTTCGCGCTGGGCGCACTCCTGGGCACTCTCTCCCTCGTCCTGACCGCCCTTCACGATCTCGATGACGTGGCACCGCGCCGCGAAGCGCGGCTGCCGAGTAAAAAGCAGCTCGCCGTGATCCTGCACGACCACGCCGCACGATTGTGGCGTAGTAATAAGGATGTGCTCTCCCGGCACACCGCTGGGATGCACGATCCGATGCGTCTCGACGCCCAGCCAGACGCTTTTATGGAGCTGGCGGCGGCTCAGCCGCCGATATGGGTCGGTGTTCACGCCGATAGGTCCCCGCTCGATTTGAAGTGGTCCGGCAGCGTGATCCGGCGGTCGCGCAGGTCGCGCGAGGTGCTCTCCCATTGCGCCCGTAAGCCGGGCGTTTCGCTTTGAAAACGGGTGTTTATCGCCGAGAGGTCGAGTGCGCGCGACCGGACGACCAACGATTCGAACGGCGTATAGGCGTGAGGGTAGCGGCGGCGCATCAACTCGACGACCGGCGCGAGCTGCTCCCAAGCGCGCATGCACGGCGAAGCGACGACTGCAACGATCGGGTACTCGCCAACCATCTTTGAGTGAACGAGCAGCCCGAGTTCGTTAAAGAAGTGCATGACGGCGAGTTCGCGGTGCGAGGCCGCGGTCGCCTTGCCGTCGAGTATCTCGCGAACGTAGGCTGGATCGGTCAGGCGAGTTGCTAGATCGGTGTAGACGAACTGCAGAGCCGTTGCGAAGTCATCGGCGTTGAGCGTCGCGAAGGTCTGCGCAATCAGCTCCGCCTCTCGCTGCCGCCGCAAAGCATCGAGCTGCCGAAATGCGAAGAGTGCGCCTACGCCAAGGATTGCGAGTTGCCCGAGTGCCGCCAGCGCCGCGAGTTGCTCCCAGACCGCCAATCGTTGCGCACCTCCCCGCCGAACCCGCCATTCCGGCGCGTTATAGGGTAACCAAGGAGCCGGTCTTTGTCTAGCACGCCTTCATTCCTTGGCCGGAGCTGGCCTACGCGGCGGAACGTCCGGCTCTCCCCAGGTTTTTGGAAAAGATTTGGGCAACAAGAGGTAGCCTGCTAGCCGCACCAGAGCCGGCAGGAAGTGGCTTATATCGGAAGGAGAGACAACCTTTGAAATTTCTTATTTCGTTATTTTGCGGCGTTGCAATCGCAGCGATCTCGATCGCTCCGGCAGTGGCAGCGTCACCGAACCTTACCGGAACCTGGACCGTTCAGCAGACCGGCGCGAACGGGACCTCCACGTCCACCGTCACCGTAACTCAGTCAGGCATGGGCCTGGTGGGAAGTAACGCGAAGAACGGAAACGGGTTCACCGGTGAGTTCGTCAACGACTCGCAGATCAATGGAAAATGGCACGGTCCCGGCGGCGCCGGTTGGCTAACGGTCTACGCCAGCCCGAACGGCCACAGCTTCAACGGAACCTGGGGTTACAACGGGCGCGCGGCAAACGGGTCGTTCGTCGGTAACATGGTTCTCCCGCCCTCGCCGATAACGGCGGCCGGCAAGTGGCACCTGACGGGCGCGGGTAATGCAGGCGGCTTTATCGGGCCGATGAGTTGCACGCAGTCCGGACCGTCCGTGGTCTGCCACGTTGGTGGCGTGATCGTGATCAACGGAAAGTTCCGTACCAAGGATAAGGTAAGAGCAACGTGGGTTAGTCCGAGCGGCAAGGGCTGGTTCTCGTTCTGGTTCAACGGCGACAACAACAGCTTCAACGCCGTTTGGGGCAACGGTGCGGATACGACGCCGCCCGTCGGCCGCGTCGTGGGCCAGCGCGCGCTACCGGGATAGCCAAGAGCTAGGAGCGCTATTCTAAGGGGCGGGCCGTTACGGCTCGCCCCGTTTCTTTCTTACTAGGGCCTTCGGCGGAATCAGGCAGATGAGGGTACCGTCTGCAGCCGAGGCACCTCCGAGTGCCACCCCGGCCAGCGCGCCCTTTTTCATCTCGACCCGTGCGTCGCCTACGAGCCGTCCGACCGTCAGCCCCAACGACGGTTCGTGACCCACGAACATCAATGCCTCGGCTTTCTTATGCGCTGCAATGATCGGCGCAAGAAGCGCGATACCGAAACCGCCGCCAAGCCGTTCGTCTTCAAGGAGCCGGTCGATCATGCCGAGGCGTTCTGCGACGATCTCGGCAGTCTGACGCGCGCGAAGCAGCGGGCTCGTAATGATGAGGTCGAGGCCCAGCGAAAGATCGGCGATCGTGCTTGCCTCTCGCTCCATACGCCGGCGCCCCTCCGGCGTCAGCGGCCGGTCGAAGTCGCGGCCTTTCCACTCGTCCGGCTCGACGGCAATCCCGTGGCGTAAGAAGTAACACCTCACCGTCGGTGAGTATAACGCCGCAGATGACGACCTGGCAAACGCGAGTTCTTCACTCGCAAGCACGCATTCCCGAAGGGTATCGGTCGCTCGCGACTCCGGTTTACCGCGGCTCGACCACCCTCTTTCCGGCCGCTTCGAGCGTCACCGACGAATGGGATCAGGAGCGGGTCGGCTACACCTACGGCCTGTATGGGACGCCGACCGCGCTGGAGCTCGCGGCGCGAATCTGCGAGTTGGAGTCGGGCCGCCATACGATGCTCGCGCCCGGGGGGCAGTCGGCGATCTCGCTGATCGATTTCGCACTGCTCGACGCGGGCGACCACATCCTCGTCCCGCAAAGCGTCTATGGCCCCAACCGAAGCCTCACGACCAGCCTGCTTTCGCGGTTCGGCGTGAATGCAACGTTCTACGATCCGTGCGTCGGCCGCGAGATCGCCGAGCTCTTTACCGCCAAGACGCGGCTGGTCTGGACCGAAAGCCCCGGATCCATCACGATGGAAGTGCAGGATCTGCCGGCAATCGCTGAGGTCGCGCACGCGCGCAACGCGCTCGTCGTGCTCGACAATACGTGGTCGGCGGGAGTTCTTTTCGACGCGTTCGCGCACGGTGCCGACGTCTCGATGCAAGCGATAACGAAATACGTCGGCGGTCACAGCGACCTGTTGCTGGGCTCGATTACGGTGCGCGACCCGGACATCTATCGCCTGCTCGGCGATGCGCGCCAAGTGATCGGTGCCGCCGTCTCTCCCGACGACTGCAGCCTCGCGTTACGCGGACTGCAAACACTCGCCGTGCGGCTCGCTGCCATCGAGGCCTCCGCTCTGGAGATCGCGCGCTGGCTCGCCCGCCGCCCCGAGGTCGAGCGCGTTCTGCATCCCGCCCTGCCGTCGTGTCCGGGGCACGAGTTCTACACGCGCGACTTTCTCGGTTCGTCGGGCGTTTTCTCGATCGTGTTGCAAACCGGAACGACGCGCGACGCCGTCCGGAGCTTCGTCGATGCGCTGCAACTCTTCGAGATCGGTTATAGCTGGGGCGGCACGAGAAGTCTGGCGGTTGCGTATACGTTCGGAGCGGCCTCCTGGCGGCCATCCTACGACCATCGCCTCGTGCGCTTGAGCATCGGGTTGGAGACGGCCGCGGATCTTATCGCCGACCTCGAGCAGGGACTAACGAAAACCATCCTTCACGTGTGATTTTACGGGCGTCCCGAGCGAATAATCGGGTTAGATGACCACGAACGACGCGCAAGCCGCTTTCGTCGAGCGCCTCGAGAGACATCGCGGGATTCTGGTGAAGGTCGCAACTGCGTACTGCCGGGATGCCGCCGCGCGCGAGGATTTGATTCAAGAGATCGCCGCCGCGCTCTGGGGTGCCTATCCGCGGTTCGACGGGCGCGCCGCATTCTCGACGTGGACGTACCGGATTGCGGTCAACGTCGCCATCTCGTTTTACCGCAGCGAAACGCGCAAGACGAGAAACGTCGAGCTCGCCGATCGCGCGACGCTCGAGGGGGTCGCAACACTGCAAGAGCCGGAGAACCGCGGGGCACTTGCGCTCCTGCACGAGTTCATCGACCGGCTCGACGATCTGAATCGCGCCCTAATGGTACTCTATCTCGACGACAACTCGTACGCGGAGATCGCCGCGATTGTGGGAATCTCGGAGAGCAACGTCGCCACGAAGATCAGCCGGATCAAGCGACGGCTCAAGAGCGAGATCGACGCCGTAGAGAACGCTTGACGAATGGAGAACGCTATGGATATAGATGCAATGAAAGCCCTGTGGCAGGAGAGCAATCGCCGGCTCGAAGCAGGCATGCGGCTTAACACGCTGTTATTCGCGCAATCGAATCTGCACCGGGTGGACTCATCGCTCAAAGAGTTCAAACGCGGCGTTACTCTTGAGCTCGCGATAAATCTCGCCGGAGTCTTTGCGCTGGGCTGGTTCGCGGCGCACTGCGTACGCGAACCGCGGTTCCTCATTCCGGCAATCCTGCTCGACGTCTACGCGATCGCACTCGTCGCCGCAGGCGCGCGCCGGCTGGTGGAGCTCGGTAAGGTTGATTATGACGAGCCGGTCGTCGCGACTGCGGAGCGACTGCAGCGCCTGCGCCTCAGTCGAGTTCGCGCGACAATGTGGACGCTGCTCTTTGGACCACTCATGTGGGTGCCGCTGTTAGTCGTCGCGGCCCGCGGATTCCTCGGCGTAGACATCTATGCGACGGCTAGTCCGGCGTGGCTGGCGGCAAGCGTCCTCTTGGGCCTCGCCGTGATACCGGCGGGAATCCTCGGCGCTCGTCGTTTTGGCCCTCGGTTGGCGCGCTATTCGGTGATGCGGTCGCTTGCGGACGAGGTCGCCGGCCGGAGCTTGGCTCGCGCGCTGGACGATCTCGCCGCGATACGGCTTTTTGCCGAGGAAGGCTAGTTGCTATTACGATCATCCCCGAATGTATAGCGTGACGAGGTTATCGATTCGTTAAGCCGTGTGACGTCGCCGGCAGGCGTTCGAAGCCCTTGGCCGCTACGCCGGCGGCCGCGAAGGCGAGAAGCGCCGAGGCGATCATCGCCCCACGAAAACCGCTGACGTAGGAAGAGGCGAGCGTAACGATAGGGCCGAGCGCCGCCACGCCGATCAATCCCGCGGTGCGCGCGACCGCATTATTTACCCCGGATGCGACGCCCGAGTGCTCGACGGGTACCGAGTTCATTACCGTCGTCGTCAATGGCGCGACGAACAGCGCGCCTCCGCAGCCCAGGATCGTCGCGGCCGGAAAGAACGTCGTCCAATAGGAGCCGTCGCTTCCCGGCAGACCGAACGCCAAGAGCCCGAGGCCCGTCAGCAGCGAGCCGAGGATCAGCGGAGTCCTCGCTCCGACGCGCGCCACCAATCCGCCTGACCAGCGCGAGGCAGCGACCATGATGAAGATAAACGGCAGCAGCGCGGCGCCGGCCTGAGTCGGGGTGTAATGGTGCACGTTAATGAGCACGAAGGGTACGAAGTACAGGCTCCCGCCGATCGCCATATAGAGAAACAGCGTGTAGATGTTGGCCGCGCTGAAGCTGCGCGACGCGAAGAGGTCGCAGCGAACCATCGGATCATCGGTGTTCCGTTCGAAAACCACGAGTCCGGCGAGGACCGCTAAACCGGCGATCGCGATAACGACGGCGCTTGTGGCTATCCGCCCGGCGTTCATGGCGATGAGCCCGTAGACGAGCAGCCCCAGTCCGACGGTTGCCAGCGTCGCGCCGATCACGTCGACGTGCCGGTCGGACGACTCGTCGCGACTATCGGCGACCATTGGGAGCACCGCGAGTACGGCGATCGCGATCGGGACGTTGATGACGAAGACGTATCGCCAAGAAAACTCTTGCGTAAGCCACCCGCCGATCACGGGTCCGGCGGCTGAGGTAAGCGCGGAGAAGCCCGACCACAGGCCGATCGCGCGTCCGCGCGCGCCGTCGTCGGTATATGCGGCGCTGATCAACGCCAGGCTGCCCGGCGTCAACAGCGCTCCGCCGACGCCCTGAATACAGCGAGCCGCAATCAGCATCTCGATGCTTCCGGCGAATGCGCACGCAACCGAAGCGATCGCGAAGAGCACGATTCCGCACGCAAAGATCAGACGTCGCCCATAGATATCGCCGAGTGCTCCGCCCGTCAAGATCAGCGCCGAGAGAAAGAGGGCGTAGCCCTCGATGACCCACTGCGTCTGGCCGGCCGTCGCGTGCAGTTCGCGCTGAAGAACCGGCAGCGAGACATTTACCGCCGTGCTGTCGATAAAGGGCATCGCCGATCCGAGAATCGCCGCGATAAGAACCCAAGACGGCTTCACGCCTGCGCCGTTCTCCGCTGCCGCGGCCGGACCCGCAGCGGAACAATTGTGGCCTCGTAAAAACACCCCTTTTATGAGCGCATTGCTCGATCGTCCCTTGCGCACCGCGATCTTAGCCGCCGCGGATAACGCGCTGGTCCGGCGCGGGGTCAATCGCTATGGCATGCGGCTGGGCGCCCGGCGGTTTGTCGCCGGCGAGAGCGTCGCGGATCTGTTACCCGTCGTCCGGGAGGCCAACCGGCGCGGATTTGCGGTCGCAGCAACGCTGCTCGGCGAAAGCATCGCAGAGGCCGCGCCGACTCGCGCGATCGCCGACGAGTACTGCGGGCTGATCGCCGCATTTGCGCGCGAGGGCCTCGATGCCAACGTCGCCTTCAAACTTACGCACGTCGGGCTCGACATCAGTTCGGAGCTCGCGCTCGAAAACGCCTCACGCGTTACCGCGGAAGCTCGAGTCGCGAAGAGTACGACTCGTCTGGACATGGAGCAGTCGCGCTACGTCGATCGTACCCTTGCGATCTACGCCACGCTCCAGGAACGCCACGGATGCGCCGGTTTCGTGCTGCAGTCGTACCTGTACCGGAGCGAGGCCGACCTCGTCGCGATACTGCCGCGTTCGCCGAACGTCCGTATCGTCAAAGGCGCTTATCTGGAGCCGGCGTCGGTCGCCTATCCGCACAAATCCGACGTGGACGAGAACTACATCAAGCTTGCGGAGCTCGCGCTGCGCGGCGAGGGATACACGGCGATCGCGACCCACGATCGGGCGATCGTTGCGCGGGTGGAAGAGTTTGCGGCCGCGCGCGGTCTTCCAAAACACGGTCGCTTCGAGTTTCAGATGCTTTATGGGATCGCCGAACCGCTGGCCCATGGCCTCGTCGAGCGCGGCTATCGCGTGCGCCTCTCGATACCGTACGGCACCTACTGGTTTCCCTACCTGATGCGTCGCCTTGCCGAGCGTCCGGCGAACCTGGGGTTCTTCCTCAAGAACGCGCTGAGTCTCCCGTACCATCGAACCCCCGGTACGGGACATTGATTCTGCGATGAGCGTTATTCGCGGTATCTGGGCGGCGGTGCTGACGCCCATTGACGCCGATCTGCAGCCCGATCCTGCCAAGGCCGTACCGTACTATCGCGAGCTCTTGGCGCAGGGCTGCGATGGCCTCAATCTCTTGGGGAGCACCGGCGAAGCGATGTCGTTCAACGCCGATCAGCGGCTGCGCTTCATGGAATCGCTCGCCGCGAGCGGGTTGCCGCTGCACCGGTCGATGGTTGGTACCGGGGCAGCGGCGCTCGAAGATGCCGTTCGTCTGACGCGCGCCGCTACGCGCTGGGGATTTGCCGCTGCCTTGGTCATGCCGCCGTTCTTCTTTCGTGAAGCACCGGGTGCCGGCATCGTTGCCTTCTACGACGCCCTCATCGCGGCGGCGGATCCTCCCCCGCGTAGCGTGCTGCTCTACAACTTTCCGAAGATGAGCGGAGTCGCGTTCGATGCCGATCTGGTCGACCGGCTGGTCGAGCGGTCCCGCGAAACCATCTTTGGGATGAAGGACAGCTCGAACGATCCGGCGCTTCAAACCGAGATCGCGCGCCGGCGTCCGGGCTTTACGATCCTTCCGGGCTCGGAGAGCGGTCTTCGCGAAGCGTTGGCGCGCGGGGCGGCCGGTTGCATCTCCGGCACCGTCGCGCTCTGGCCTCAACTAGCAAGGCGCGTCTTTGAAAGCGGCGACGCAGACCTAGCGGAGACGCTCAATCGCGCGCGCGCGGCGCTAGACGGCGTACCTCTCGTCGGCGCGATGCGCTACCTTACGGCCACGCTGCGAACCGATCCGGAGTGGGAACGCGCGATGCCGCCGCACGCTCCGCTCGCGGCGGAGCAGCGGCGGCGACTCGACGCTATCGTAGCGAGTAGGCCGTAAGGTTCCCGTTTTGGTCCGAACAGTACACCGATCCATTGACGACGATTGGGCTCTCCCAGTGAATCGAGCCGATCGTGCCGCCTGCGCGTTTTCCGGCGCTAGTCCATAACTCTTTACCGCTAACGGCATCGAGCGCAACGAGCGCGCCGTCGAACGCGTCGAAGACGAGGCCGTCGGCAACGACCGGCGACGAGCCCTCACCGGAGCTGCTGCCTGGGCTCACCTGCCAAATTCCGTTTAGTTGACTCACGCCCGAACCATTCGTCTCCAGGCGATAGGCTATCACATCGTTCTGGAATCCTAAGAAGACCCAGGCGTTGTTTGAGGCGTCGGCCCAGATTGCCGGAGCGGAGAAGAGCCCACCGGGGAGATCGACCTGCTGCAGCTCGCCGCCGACGCCCGGCAACGCGGCGCGGTCGAGCAGCTTGAGGATCGCGTCTTTACCGCCCTCGATGATCATGTCGGGCGTCTTACTCGACGATTGCACGGGCAGAACACCCGGCGACGAGCTGCCGAGATCGGTGTCCCCGTTCTCGAGCTGCTGATAGTCAGTCGGCGTGTAGCTGCCGATGAGGCTCGAAAGGTCGGCGCGCAGGGACAGCAATGAATCGCCATAGTTGTCGCCGCCGGAACCGGCGTCGAACTGGCCGTTGCCGGTGGCCGCGTAGATCCGTCCGTTCATCGAGGTATCCGGATCGACGACGGCTCCGCCGCGTCCCCAGATCCCCGAGCGCTGTTGCGCGCAGCTGTTGGATTTGGGGAGCTTGCGATAGTGGCTGCACAGCGAGTTGAAGACGGTTTTCTTACCGTCGCTCAGCCGAATCGCGACCACGTGACCGTCGTACGGGGGTGCGTCCCCGTAGTAGCCCGACGTCACCGCGTAGAGGTAGCCGTTAGCGACGTTGAGGGGCGAGGCATCCTTCTCCGTCAGCGGGAGCAGCGTGATGCGCGCTGGGAAGCCCGGCGCATGCTCTTCGCGACCCGTCGCGGCGGAGAGCTTGTGGACTTTACCGTCAATCCCGGGAACGTAGATGCTCGTGCCCGATGGGTCGGCGGCCGGCGTGGAGTTTGTGACCGTCGAGCCCGGCGTCGTATGGTGCCAAAGTATCTTGCCGGAGGTGGCCTCGATGCCGAGCGTCACGCCGTTAGAGGTGGTTTGAAAGAGCATGGGGATGTGTGCGCGTCCGACGTGAACGTGTTGCAGCAGAATCGGTGTCGAATCTGCCACATTGCCGAGCGCGATCTGCCAACGCACGTGCAAGCGATGAACGTTGCCGACCGTAATCCTGCGTTCGGCCGAGTTGAAAGAGCTGCGCGCCGGATCGAATCCGAAGACGGGCCAATCGGTCGCCGCCGCAGGCGCAAGCGTCGCGGGAAGAAGGCCGGCGACGGCGGCCAACGTCAAGACTAGTCTGGCCATCGCCGAGGACTTCGGCGAAGCCGCCGTCAAGGTCTGCCTATGACGGAATCGAGCACGCAAGTTCCCGGCTTGCACCAAGACCAGGCGCGCATTCCGGACACGTGGCAGCGCAGGACGCTCGAGAAGCGCCGCAGCATTCGCGAGATCGTCTTCGGCATGCAAGACGGCATCTTAACGACGTTGGGCATAATTACCGGCGTCGGAGTCGCCGAAGGCGCGCGCAGTGCCGTGCTCATCAGCGGCTTTCTCGCTTTGTTGGCGGGCGCGCTCTCGATGGGGGTGGGCGAGTATCTCGGCCGCCGATCGGAGACGGAGGTCGTCCAGGCGACCATCGATATGGAGAAGCGCGAGATGGAGGCCGATCCGCAGGGCGAGTTCACGGAACTCGTCGCGTACTACAAGCTAAAAGGTTTTACCGATGAGGAATCGGTGATGATCGTCAAGCGCTTGACGCAGCACCCCGAGATCTACCTGTACGAGATGGTCCGTGACGAGTTCGGCATCGATCCGCGCGAGGCGGATTACGCGGGCTTGCGTGCGCCGCTTGCGATGAGCGCGTCGTTCGCCGTCGGCTCGCTGCTTCCGATCGCAGCCTTCGTGCTGCCGATCTCGATCCTACCGGCTACGTTGACCTCACTAGCCTTCGCGCTCGGTGGTCTCTTTGCGGTGGGGTACTATGCGGGGACGCTCAGCGAACGCAGCCCCGTGAGTAAAGGCTTCGAGGTCGCGCTCTACGGATGCGGCGTCTTCGCGGTCTCCTATCTCGCGGGGCATTTCATTCCGCCGCTCTTCGGCCTCGCGCCGGTCCCGGTCGGCGGCTGAATGGTCGCGGGGGTCGGCCACGCGCTCGCCGCGGGCATTCTCGCGGCTGCTACGTTCTTCTGGGACAGTCTATTCGGGCTGATCTTCGGCTTTCTCATCTCGGCGATGGTGCAAGTGATGTTAACGCCGGCGACGCTGGAACGCTACCTGGGGCCTGGGCTGCGCGGATTGCTCTCGGGCACCGGATTCGGGATCATCTCGTCCTCCTGCTCCTATGGCGCTGCGGCCGCGGCGCGCGGTTTCTACCGGAGCGGCGCGGATGCTCGATCCGTCTTTGCCTTCTTGATCTCGTCGACCAACATGAATCTTGCGATTTTGATTCTCTTTGGGTCGTTACTAGGATGGAAGTTTGCGTTTGCGGAGTTCTTTGGCGGTGCGATCATCATCGTGATTGTAACCGCCGGCCTTTCGCTGTTCTTCGGCGGCGGCAAGCTCGAGCGGCTGCAGCGGCAGTACGTAGCGGCCGCCGAAGCGGAGGACGATCGGATGGAGGGCGGCTCCCATTGCGCACAGTCGCCGCACGACCGCACTTGGAACGCCGTCGCTAAAACCGCGATTGCGGACGTGCGGATGCTGCGCTCGGAGTTGGTCGTAGGATACTTGATCGCGGGTTTTGCCGCCGCACTCATTCCAAACGGAGTGTTGGCCTCGGCGCTGTGCGCGGTCGGCGCCGTGCCCGTTATCGGCTACGTCTTGCTGCTGCTGGTGGGCCTGCTGATCGCAGTGGCAACCTTTGTCTGTTCGATGGGAAACGTACCCGTCGCGCGCTATCTTGCAAACGCCGGGATTCCGCTTGGTGCGAACACGACCTTCATCTATGGCGATCTGCTGATCTTGCCGATGATCGGCATCTACCGCAAATCCTTCCCGCCGCAACTCACGTGGGCGTTCGTAGCGTTGTTCACGCTCGGCGCAATGCTCGCCGGCGCCATCATGGAGCGCGTCATCGGCAGCGCGGTTGCCGGCATGTCGGCCGCTTCGATGACGATAAACGATCGCTTCACGCTGGTCTCGAATCTCGTGGCCCTCGCCGCCGTCGCCGTTTTGGCAATCGCCGCGCTTAACGCGAAGGCGCGTCAGGAGATTTCATGAACGGCTACTCCGGGTCGCCGTGCGAGATCGCTTGGGGATGACTGATGAAATACTGCGCGGAGTAGATCGAGGGAATCGCAGTGAACTTTCGCGGCGGTTGATTGTAGTTGAAGACGTCCCCGATGCTGGCCGCACGCTTATCGGTCGTTCCCAGGCGGCCCAGGTCGAAGTTGTCCTCGATGTAGCGTAGGATGCTGCCGAACTCGTACTGCGTGTGCGAAACGTAGCCCCCGAGACTCGAGTTGCCTTCAACTGCGTAGGGCGAGACGACGAGCGCCGGAACGCGAAAGCCGAGGCCGCCTTGGTCGTCCTGAAACGGCGGGATTGCGTTGTCGTAGAAGCCGCCCCAGTCGTCCCACAGGACGACGATCGCGCTCGACTTCCAGTAGCCGCTCTCACCGATGGCGTTGACGACGCTCGCCACCCAAGACGGTCCGTGGTCGACCTTCTCGCCCGGATGGTCGTCGTTCTTGTCGGATGGGATCACCCAGGCGACTGCCGGAAGTGTCCCGTCGTTGATATCGGCGAAGATGTTCGTCTCGGGCATCGAGACGTTCGTTCCCCACTCCGGACCGTAGCGCACTGGGGAGATCGTGTCGAAAGCGTTCAGAACGGCGCCGGCGCAGCGGGTGCATTTTTGGCCGCGGTTGCAGTCACTCGTCACGACGAAGCAGGGGGAGTAGTATTTCCAAGAGACGCCCGCCGCATCGAGAAGGTCGCGCAGCGTCAAATAGTTGCTGCCCGATGATGGGAAGGCCGACGTGCACGGAAACGGACCATCCGTTTTGTATTGCCCCGAGGTCGTAATGAGGTCCGTCCTCGTCGTCTTGGGCGCGTCGCAGCCCCAGGGAGAACCCATCGGAGTGTCGATCAGGCTCTCGGTGTAGCCGCCTCCCGACTTGTTCGCGTCGATGCTGGTGGCGCCGCGAATCAGATCCTGATGTGCTGTATAGCTTCCGCTGCCTTGCGTTTGGAACATTGCGTCGGCTAGAACGTACTGCTGGGCCATAGCCCAATACGGCGCGATTTGCTGCTCTTCGACGTATTGGTAGACCGCGGTGCCGACCGGCTTGTTGTTCGCGCGGCAGACGCCGAAGTGTTGGAGATTGAAACCATCCATCTTCTTGTCGTCGTAGTCGGTTTCGAAGGCCGAATGACAGTGCTCGATATCGGTCGGCATCACGAGCGCGTGCGGCTCGAGCTTAACCCAGCGGTCGACGTACTTGCCGCCCCGTTTTACCTTCATCTTGCCGCGCGACGCGCCGTCGGCGCCCGGAAAGCGGGCGAAAAAATCGTCGAAACTGCGGTTCTCTTGAACGATGAGCACGACGTGCTGGATTGGCGAGGCCATGGAGCGCAGCGGCTGCGCGCCCAGACCACCCGGGAGCGACGAGCTGCTTGGCGCCGCGCAGCCCGCAAGGAGCATCGCCAAGACGACGAGCGCGCTACACTTTCCCATACTCTGCCGCTTCGACGCCGCCCGCGCGTCATCCTAAGCCAACGAGGGTCTGCGGGGCCGTACGCGCAAGCAACCCAACCGGATCGCTCACACAGGAGATGAAGGATGAAGGCTCGTCTTGTTTTGGCAGTCGCGCTCGTCGCGAGCGTCGCGTTCGCAAGTTCGCCTTGCGCCGCGCCCGCCGCCTCGGGCGGGATGGCGTGGGACTCAGTCATCAAACTGCTGCCGAATGCCGACCCGGCGACGGTGCAACCCGGTTCGTTCGCGGACGACTTCACGGCGGCGTCGGCGGTGCAGGTTCCACCGTCGACCGGCGGTGGACTCACCGGCAAATGGAAACAAGCGATGGCGTCGGCAAAGGGCATGCAGGCGATGATGCAGAGCGGCCTCGCCGAGAAGCACTACGTGGCGGGTTCGAAGGAGCGCACCGATATGCTCTCCTCACAAACCGCGATCATCACCGACTGCGCCGCTCGCACGATCACCACGCTCGACCTCCGCAACAAGACCTATCGGGTGGAATCCATGGATCAGCCCGGCGGCTCCGGTTCCGGTGGAGGCGGAGGGGGCGGCAAATCGAGCGGTGACGACATGGGCAAGCTCGCGATCGTCATCGCGAACCAAGCGCTGGGCGCACTGCAGTTCGGCGGCCAGCCGACGACCGGTTACCGCTCCAACATTACGGTAACCGAAACGAAGACCTCGGGCGAAACGGCGACGCACCAGATGAACTTAACCGGCTACTACTCGAAGCTTTCGCAGGCAGTTCCACAGTGTTCGCACTTCGACGACCTCTCGCACACGCCGGCAGGTCAGGCGGGCGCCAATGTGACGGCCGCGATCTCGCGCTTAATGCGGGCGCTCGCATCGAGCGGACTCGACAAACGGATAAGCATCACGCAGAGCGGGCCGGCAATTCCGCTCGCCGATCTTTCCATGTGGAACGCGGTCAGCTTCAGCATGCAGGGCGGTCGCCAAGCGACGTTCGTGTTCGAGCGCGGAGACGTTCGCTCGATAGATGTAAACGATCCCGTCTTCGGCATTCCAAGCGATTTTACGAAGCAGCAGTAGCGGAAGCGCTTAGGCCTTTCTGAGCATGACGCGGGCTGCGTTCCACCCGGCGGCACCCATCACGCCGCCGCCGGGATGGGCGGCCGCGCCGCAGAGATAGAGCCCGCGAATCGGCGTCTTGTAGCTCGCGAAGCCGGGCACCGGCCGGAAGGCAAAGAGCTGATGGAGCGGCATCGCGCCTTGAAAGATGCTGCCGCCGGTAAGTCCGAAGGTCGATTCGAGATCGACCGGTGTGAGGATCTGCCGGTCGATCACCGAGTCTTTGAAGCCTGGCGCATAGCGCTCGACGACGTCGAAGCAGCGATCGGCGTATTCGTTGCGCAGCGCATCGGTCCAGGGTCCTTGCGCGAGACGATACGGCGCGTACTGCGTAAACATTGACATGAGGTGTTTGCCGGAGGGCGCAACCGTCGAATCGAGCGACGACGGCATCGTGCATTCCACGACCGGTTCGCGTGAAAAGCTGCCGTACTTCGCGTCGTCGTAGGCACGCTCGATAAAATCCTGATCGGGACAGAGGTGCACGGTGCCGAAGTGCTGCGGTCCGGGTTCGTGTCCGGGCAGCGCGGTGAAGCTCGGCAGCCGCTCGAGCGCGACGTTGATCTTGCAGGACGCGCTGCTGTACGAGATACGCGCGATCGCGTCCCGAAATTCGTGCGGCAGCTCCGCCGGTTCGAGCAGTCGTTCGAAGGTGACGTGGCAATCGACGCCGCTTGCAACGTTTTTGGCGCGGATCTCATCGCCATTTTTCAGCGCGACGCCGGCGACGCGCCCGTCTTGTGTCAGGATGCGTGAAACCTCCGCCTCGGTCTTGATCTCCACCCCCAGGTCGCGCGCGGCCGCGGCCAGCGCCTGCGTTAACCCGCCCATGCCGCCGCGCACGTAACTCCAGACGCCTCGCTTGCCGTCGGTCTCGCCCATCACGTGGTGAAAGAGCACGTAAGCCGTGCCCGGCATCGAGGGCGCCATGAACGCACCGATGATCGCGTCGGTTGCGATCGTGCCCTTAAGCTCTTCCGACTCGAACCAGCGGTCGAGAATCGGACGCGCCGCGCCGGTTAGCACTTCGATCGCTTCACCCATTGCCGGGCCCAGGCGTTGCAGCGCTCGGCCCATCTTGGCCGCCTCGAGCAGTTGCGGGATGCTCGGACGAAGCAGATTTGGTGGAACGTGGGTGAGCGTCGGCTCGACGACCGAAGCGACGCGCTCGAGCATCGCTTCGTAGCGCGGGTAGCTGTCGGCATCGCGTTTGCTGAACTTGGCGATCTCCTCGACGTCGCGCGCGCTGCCGGTTCCCAGCATTAAGTAGCGCCCGTCGAGGAACGGCGAGAACGACGCCGGATTCCGCTCGATGGCTTCGAACCCATAGTGGCCCAGACGCAGATCGGCGATGATCTCGGGGCGAAACAGGCTGTTGACGTAGGCCGCCGTTGAGACTTTGAAGCCTGGGAAGACCTCCTCGGTCACGCAGGCGCCGCCGACGATATAGCGCCGCTCCAGCACCAGCACGCGCCACTTGGCCCGTGCGAGATAGCAGGCCGTCACGAGCCCGTTGTGTCCGCCCCCGATGACGATCGCGTCGTACTCTGGGTTCAAATCTTCACGTTTATGCTGAAGTAGGCGTTGAACGGCGTGTTCAACGAACTCGTCTGATCGTTATACGTCCCGAAGTACGGCTCGTAGGGATAGCGCAAAAAGGTTTGAACGTTGGCGCCCGGATTGTAGGCGTTGCCGACGGGCGGCGTGAACGGGCCGCCGATGAGATTCGTGTAGAGGCAGGTCGAGTTACTCCAGTAGTACGTGAACGCAGTGTGCTGGCCGCCAAAACAGGTCTGGAGGAGATTAGCCAGCGTGACGGTGGCGGTAATGCGCGGCGACAGGTCGTAGGCGATCTGCAGATGCGCCAACAGCTGCGCGGGTTCCCGGAAGGCGCCGATCCCGTCGAACTGCCCGGTGTAGGGGTCGGGAATCGAAAGCGTTGCGCCGCAACCGCCGTTGTTCGCGTCGAACGGATGCCCTCCGTCAGCTCCGTAAGGGTAACGCGGATCGCCCGCGATGGGACTAGCCAGCGGCTTGCCGCAGCCCGCCGCCGGATCGATGCCCGGTGTGGTCACCGGCGCGCCATAACGGTTGCCGGCGACGAACTGCAGCGATGGCGTCACCGCGAGCTTGTCGTGGCGGTAACCGAATATCAGCGTGGCAACGTACGGATAGTTGTACGCGTTCACCCCGGAGCCGACGCCGCCGGGAAAGATCGAATATGGAAGATACGACGCCGCCGGATCGAGGAGCGAGAATGCCGGCGAGCGCCAGTACGGGTTTGCAACGGCGTTGGGACCTTTGCACGTCGGGTCGGGCGCGCCGCCTGGTCCGTAACAGGCCGCGGCGGGTTGACCGTTGGTCGGGTATCCGCATAGCGCCTCGCCGAATTGTCGCTTGCCGTAGGCATTTCCGCTGTGCGCGCAGGCGCCGGTATAGGCGTTGTACTGGGCGATGCTCGAGTTGATCGGTGAGAGCACGCTGGTGCCGTTGGGAAGCTGACTGTAGCGTACCGTCGCGTAGGTGTACGCAAACGAAAGCTGCGCCGCCCAGCCGTTGCGGCTGAAATCGCCCTTGTCGAAGGCCAGTTCGAAGCCCGACGAGGTCTGATAGCCGGCGTTGAGACCGGAAGTGATCCCTGCGGTGTAGTTGATGTAGAAGTTTTCGACCTGATCTGCCGTCTCGCGCAAGAAGGGCGTTAGCTTGAACGACATGTCGGTTCCGTGGATGTGGTGCTCGATCGAAAGGTCGCTGTTGTAGGAGACGGACGGCGCGACTTCGTGGCCCGGACTGGTAAACCCGAGCGGGTAGAACTGCGCTAGCGTGTCGGGGAGGTTCTGCTCCAACGAGTTGTATTGCTCGTAGGCGGCGCTCGGCTGTTCGATGTACTTGCCGTAGCTGGCGCGTAACACGGTGTCGGCGTTCACCGTGTAGGTTGCGCCGACCCGCGGTTGCGGGATGTTGTAGTCGAACCGGCCCGGCGTATTTTGGAGGTTCGCGTTAACGTACTGCTTACCGAAGGCCGAGCAGGGCTTCTGAGCGTTCGTGCTCCAGTTGCCGGTAGACAGGAGAGCGCTGCGATCCACGAGCGTCAGCGTCTGCGTGTCGTAGCACGTATCCTGGTTGAAAGCATCGAACCAAAAATCGCGCGCCGGCCCGGTATTGGTGTTGGCACCGACGTAGGCGTAGTTATCGACCCGAAGGCCGAAGTTAAAGAACAGCCGGTCGTTCGGGCGCCATTGGTCGGTGATCGAGTAGCCGGTAAAGTACGGCGTCACGGTGTTGTTCAGACCGTACGCTCCGTTCTCGACGACGTAGTAAGCGCACGGCCCACCGCCGCAGTTCGCACCGATTGCAGCGGCGTGGTCGGCGGGATTATTCAGGCGGAGAAAGGTCGGCAGAAGACCGTACGTCACGCCGCCGGCCTGCCCGTCCGAGCAGGTGGTCGCGACCGTATACGGGCTGCCGCTGTTGCCGTAGTAGTGATAGCAGGTCCCGTTGAAGGGAGCGTTGCGATTCACCAGCACCGCAAATGCGTTGGCGTAGGCGAGCCCGTACGCAAACATCTGCTCGTTGTAAATGCGCGCACCGGTCGAAGTCGTGTACGAACCCTCGACCTCGAGCAGATTCTGCGGATTGAGCTGATCGGTAAAGGCGGCGCTAATCCCGCGCGTATGGCTGTTGATCTCATAGTCGCCGGAATCGTAATAGGCATAGGGCTGGAGGGACATCATCGGCCCGTTCTCGATCCAGTCCGAGTAGTACGTGTAGCCGTAGACGCGCAGGAACGCGTTCGAACTGAAGTTCTTCTGATACTGCAGCTTGACGATGGACTGTCCGTTGTAACCGCGATCGCGCTGATTGTACGGGTCGGGGATCGGACCGTCAAACGGATGCGGCGGCGACGACGGGTAGAAGTAAGGGGTAACCTGCGAAAGGTAGTTCTGCGGTAAGAACGTGCCGAGGCCGCCGCGGTATTGCCAGGCATCCAGGTAGTACGGCGGAAATGTGCCGACGGTCGGGAGCCAGTTGTTGAGCCCCTCGTCGTTGACCGAGCTGAAGAAGGTCGTGAAGATCTCGTCGTTGTCGTAGAGGAGCTGGATGTCGTCGCGCAGGCCGTCGGACTTGTGTGGGATCCCGACGTGCAGGTTGACGACCGAGGTTCGCGTGGCGACGTTGGCGGCATTGATGGTGCCGAAACCGATCGGTCCAAGTATCCAGCCCGGTGCGCCGTTTTGCCCGACGTTCGGCGCGCCCTTCGTCAAACAGGAGGGAAGGTAGACGCCGCCTAGCGACGCCGGGCACTGACCGAGCTGCTGGCCAAACTCGTTGGCGTACGCGGCCCCACCGAACTGGTCGACGTACCGATGATCTTGATTGTACCCGCCGATTCCGACGTAGTACGAGAACATGCGATCCGGCGTCGCACCGCCCGCCTCGACGTCGAGACTGTGATAAAAGGTCGGCGTTCCGAGAGCCGCGTCGAGCGTTGCGTACCCAGGGAAGGTTCCGGTTTTGATGACCTGGTTTACGAACCCGGCGAGTCCCTGCGCCTCCGCGTTCGACGGAGTCGCACCGGTGTAGACCTGCAACTCCAGTTGTCCGAGCGATGAGAGCGAGCCCGAAGGGAAGTTATCGAAGGCGCGATTGACCGGAACGCCGTCGAACTCGTATCCGACCTCGTACGAGTCCCCGCCCCGCACGTGCACCGCCTGCAAGTAGCCGTTTTGATTCGCCGGGACGTAGGCTCCCGGAGCGGTCGCGATCGCCGAGTACGCGCTGTTGAGCGCGCCGCCGCCGCCGAGAACTGCAGCGCGTTGCTGCGCCGCCGCATTGACGGAGTAGAGGTCGGCCGTCGTTCCGGAGCGCACGAGACCGGATTCGCTGCGCGCGGTGACGCTCGCGATCGTCCGGAGCGCTAGGCGCAGGGCCAGGGTGAGCGTCTGCTGCGCGTCCGCGAAGACGGTCACGCCGGCGTAGGAGATTGACGTGTAGCCGCTCTTGCTCAGCGAGATCGTGTATTCGTCGGGCGTCAGCGAGACGAAGGCAAAGTGCCCGCGCCCGTCGGTCGTCGTGGTTGCGCTCTGCGACGGGCTGGTAACCGCGACGCTGACCCCGGATAACGGCGTCGACGAGCCTGCCAACACGACGATGCCGCTGATGCCGCCCGTCGTCCCCGCGCGTGCCGGAAGCGTCAGCGCGACGCACACCGCGAGTCCGAGCGCGAGATATCTCACGACCGCGTACAGGGCGCCGGCTTTGGATCCGGTGGCAGCCGGTGGGTTACGAGGAACGCTCGATAGGAATGCATTGCGGTCTCGTATTGCGCAGCAATGGCCGTGGCTTCCCGCTCTTGCGCCGGCGTCGGCGGTCCTTGGGAGAGCGCGATGACGCCTTGCAGTGTCGTGAGCCGTTCGCGAAGCCGGTCGGGCATGAGCTGGTCGTCCTCCGAATTGACGACGCCGGATGTGAAGACGCGCTCCGCCGCCACGGCTTCCGAGGTGGACAAGCGGTCGAGCCGGTTCAGCGCGACGTCGATCGCCGAGAGCTCGTCGTTCAGCTCCTTCACGAAGGAATAGCGCGCGACGTAGTCGGCTTGTGTCCAGCGGGCGCGCGGATCGGGCAGCACCTCGAGCGGCTGCGCGATGCTGCGCGGACCCGCGTGCAGCACGATCTCGTAGCGCCCGGGGACGACCGCCGCCCCATTGCCGCCCGCATTCCAATCGCGGGCACTCTCCCAAGGCACGGGTGGAGTCTCCGCGAGGTCCCATGCCGCTCGCCGCACTCCCGCCTGGCCCGATGCGGTGACGCAAGCGATTGGGCGATCGCGGTCGCGTACCTCGATCCAGCTCGATAGCGGCAAAGGGAGGTAATAGGTGATGGAGACGCCATCGGGCGGATTGGGCGCCGCGTACATTCCGCTGACGACGCAGCATTCATCCGGATGCGTTCCATAGTAGTCGCTCCACCAGCGATACCACGTAAAGGCGGTTCGGGGCGCAAAGAGCACCGGTACGCCGTTTGCAATGGCGGATCGCAGGCCGGCGATCGCAGAGGCATCGTCGAGAATCCAGAAACCGCGCCCGTGCGTCGCTACCAGCAGGTCGTGGCGTTGCGGCTGCACGCGCAGGTCGTGCACCGCGACCGGCGGCATGTTGAGATGCAGACTTTGCCAATGCGCGCCGCGATCGAGCGAGAACCAGACACCCTGTTCCAGCCCTGCGTAGAGCACGTCGGGATTCTGCGGGTCTTCGCGCACGACGTGGACATATTGATTCGAGGGAAGCCCATCGACGATGGCGTGCCAACTCGCGCCCGAGTCGTCCGTAACGAGAACGTATGGCCGAGGATCGCCCATCACGTGACGGTCGACCGCAACGTACGCTCTGCGAGGATCGTCGCTCGATGCTTCGATGGTGTCGATGCGTCCCCACGGCGCAACGCTTGCGGGTGTAACGTTTTGCCAGTGAGATCCGCCGTCGGTCGTAAGCTGCACCAGCCCGTCATCCGTTCCGACCCAGATGCGGCCGCGCTCCAAGTGCGATGGCGCGATGTCGAAGATCGTGCCGTAAAACTCGGCGCCCGAGACGTCGGTGTTGATCGGCCCGCCGGCGACTTGCTGCTTTGCCAGGTCGTTGCGCGTCAGATCCGGGCTGACCGTTTGCCAGGTTCGTCCGCGATCGGCCGTTGCGAAGAGGACGTTGGCGCCGAAGTACGCGGTCGCATCAAACGGGGAGAACGCGATCGGCGCCTCCCAGTTGGAACGAAATGGAAGTCCGTGCAGCGCCCGTCCGTTGGTGTCGGTGACGTCGGGCGAAATGTCGTAGTTTTGCCGCGTGTGAAGATCGAAGATGCCAAGCTGTCCGTTGAGAAGGCTTACCCCGACGTTCCAAATAGACGATGGATCGCCGGGCTGCGGCCAGACCCACGAGCCGTCGCCGTCATTTCCGACCGCGCGCCAGTCCGAGTTGGTTATGCCGAGCTGGCTGAGCGAATCCGAGGGGCCGCAGTAGGAATCGTTGTCCTGCAAGCCGCCGCAGACGTGATACGGATTCTCCTCGTCGTAGCCCACGCGATAGAGCTGTGCGATGACGACGTTGAACCGCCAGTCCCACGTCTTGCCGCCGTCGATGGAGATCGGCGCTCCGCCGTCGTTGGCCTCGATGATGCGCCGTCCGTCATGCGAGATCCACAACCCATGGTGATCCTGGTGAACCGCCCCGGTGAGATCGTCGAAGCTCCGTCCGCCGTCGCGCGTCTCGATGAGATCCTCGGAAGAGAAGAAGACGCGGTCCGGATTCGACGGATCGACCGCGAGCCGGCTCATGTAGAACGGGCGCTGATTGACCAGCGTATCCCTCGTTAAGAGCCGCCAGTGCGCGCCGCCGTCATCCGACCGCCACAGTACGCCCGCTTTCGATTGAATCAGCGCGTAGACGCGCCTTCCCGCAACGCTCAACCCGATACGGCCCATATCGCCGCTGGGTAATCCGTTGCCCTGCAGCCGATGCC
>JBAPZS010000405.1:0-3419 GCA_049285355.1 Candidatus Cybelea sp.
CGCTAAGTCAGCGGATCGAGCGCAGATTCGCTCAATCGCGCGTACACGTGAGACGCGCGACTTTCTCGATGGGGCGCGGTGCCGCGCGCGTCTTCGTTGTCCTTCAAACCAACGGTAGTGTCGCAACGCTAATTGCATTCTGCCGGCCCGAGATGCGCGCCGTCGTGGCTCGAGCCTTGGCCGCCGCTCGGTTTGCGCTAACGACTCACGGGTTAGTTATAGATTTGCAGACGCGGCAGCAACGATGTTCTTAAATCCTGCTCTCAGTTCGGCGCTCGACCGTATCAGCGAACGCGCTGCCGACGCGCGGCGGGCATTTACGCCGGGCGCGGTTGCACGGAACGACGACGTCGCGCTCGCGCAGCCGGGCTCAGATTATACGCTCGATCCGCTGGCGGTTTGCGCGGGGGCGGGGATCTACTTCGTCACACGCGATCAGAATGGAGCAACTGCGTACACGCGTGATGGCTCGCTTGCGCTGCGGGAAGGCCGGCTTGTCGATAACACCGGGCGCGCCATCTGCGGTCTAAAGATGCCCGATCGCGACCTTTGCGAGCTAAGGATCGACCCGGTCGATGAAGCGCTGGGTCGCGCGATCGATCCTCACATTGAGCAGGACGGGAGCCTGGTGTACCGGCGCGTAGCCGTCGATCCTCGCAGTGGAGTTCGTGAGTCGCAACGAGTTGTCGTCGGTCGTATCGCGCTAGCACGCTTTCCCGCGGGAACCCGGTTTGTATCGACCGACGGAAGCGATTCTGTGCCTCCGGCCGGCGTGTCCCCCCAGATCGGCGCCGCCGGCGAGGCGAGTTTCTCGCCGCTCGCAACGATGCGTCGCGAGCGCAGTCACATCGACGTTGACGAGAGCTTAGCGCGGCTGAAGGAGGCCTACCTGGCCTTTGACGCGCTGCAAGCCGCCGAGAGCGCCAAGGGACATCTTGGTAAGACCGTCATCGATCTCGTGAAGTGAGCAGACGCATCCACAAACCGGTGTTCGGCTCGCGCTCGGCGCTGCCCACGAGCGCGGCTTGCCTTGTGGCAAACGGCGTCCGTGAAACGTTAGCGTCGCTTTTTGGAATGCCGGTCGAGTTGCTTCTCGTCGAACCCTCGATTCCGCCGCCATCGGCTTGGCTCATAATCTTGAACGGCGCGGTACTCTACCGCGTGCGCGGAAAGATTGCCGACGCGGCCATCGTTCTTCGATCGCCCGATGCGCTTGCGCTGACGACCGGGCTGTTCGGCGAAAAGCAATCCGTCAATGCCGATCGGGGACTCTCTCCGATCGAACGCGACGTATTAGACCGGACCGTGAACGCGATCGCCGCTCACTTGAGTTCAGTCTGCGGCACGCGCGAGGGTCGTAGCGTCGAGCGTGTCGCCACGATTCAAGGTTATGCAAGCTACTTCGAGCTTCTGCTTGAGAAGCCGGTCATGGCTCGGATCGGGTTCTCGCTGTCGCGCGAGCCGTGTCTCGAGTCGCGAACGCACGTCGAGTTCGGTCATCTAGCAGCCGTTTTGGTAACGGCGAGCGCGACGCTGGATCTCGGAATGGTACCTAGTCGCGCCGTCACGCGCCTACAACCCGGCACGCTCGTCTACCTTCGCCCAAGCGACCTGCAGCGGTGCGTATTGAGCGTTCACGGTCGAGATCTAGCGCGTGGGAAATGCGGCGTGAAGAATGGGCGCTACGCGTTCAGCGTTGAGGTCGTTCGCGAGCCGGTATGAACCCGATAACGCCAGAGGCAAAGAGAGCCGGCGAATCAGAAAATCTGGGCTTGCTGATGCACGTACCTTTGCACCTAACGGTCGAGCTTGGCAGCTGCAAAATGTCGGTAGCGGAAATTCTTAAGCTAGGAACGGGTTCCATCGTTGAGTTGGACCGGGCGGCAAACTCTCCCGTCGAGCTGCTCGTGAACAACAAAGCCATCGCGCGCGGCGAAATCGTTGCCATCGACGAAAGCTTCGGTCTGCGCATAACGGAGCTTCTTGCGTTGCGCTACCCATGAGCCTCGAAGCGCTCTTCGGCTCCGTCGACCGGGTCGGTACCACACCACTGAACCTGCTGGTCGGCTTAACGATACTCTCTCTGGTGCCGCTCGTTTTGGTCATGTGCACCTCGTTCGTTCGCATCGTCGTCGTGCTTTCACTCGTTCGCTCGGCGATCGGCGCATCGGCTTTGCCGCCAAACGCCGTTCTAACGGGGCTGGCGTTGGTACTGACCATAGTCGTAATGACGCCGACTGCACAGCGGATCGGTCGTGAGGCGATCGATCCGTATTCGCGCGGCAGACTCTCGCCGTCGCAGGCGCTGACGCGCGCAGTCGGGCCGTTGCGCTCCTTCATGCTGCGGCAGACGCGAGCCGCCGACGTCGTTCTTTTCGAGCGGGTCGCGCATCGCGCGCCGGAGCCGGAGTCGATGGCACCGTTGGAGGTTTTGATTCCCGCGTTCGTAGTCGGCGAGCTTCGTAGCGCGTTTGCTATCGGTTTCGCTCTGTACCTTCCCTTCGTGGCCATCGACCTAGCCGTAGCCGCGATGCTGATGGGGCTCGGAATGATGATGCTCAGTCCCCCCGTGGTCTCGCTGCCCGTCAAGCTTCTGCTATTCGTCATGGTCGATGGGTGGGCACTACTCTGTGGAGGCGTTGCAGGGAGCTTTCGATAAGCAAGCCTCCAACATGCGCATAAGCGAAGTGCTCGCGCGCCAGCGTCCATTCTTCTCCTTTGAGTTCTTCCCGCCGCGAGACGATGCCGGTTCGCGTCAACTCTTCACAACGATCGAAGCACTTGCTCCGCTTCGTCCCGCCTTCGTCTCGATTACGTATGGCGCGGGCGGCTCGACGCGAGCCAGAACCGTGGCGTTGGCAAAAGAGATTCAAACGGAGATCGGGCTTACCGTCGTGGCACACGTTACGTGCGTCGGTGCCAACCGCGCCGGGCTTCGGGCCCTCTTCGACGAGCTCGCGCGCGCGGGGATCGAAAACATTCTGGCATTACGCGGCGATCCATCACGGGGCTCGCAGTTCGAAGCCGTTGAAGGGGGGTTCGCGCATGCGAACGAGCTCGTCGCAATGCTTCGCCGGAACTACGGCTTTTGCATCGGCGCGGCGTGCTATCCGGAGAAGCATCCGGAAGCGGCGACGCTCGACGAAGATTTGACTGCGCTCAAGAATAAAGTCGAAGCCGGCGCGGACTTTCTAGTCTCGCAGCTTTTCTTCGATAACGCACGGTTCTTTGAGTTCGAGCGTCGAGCTCGCTTCGCCGGGATCAACGTACCAATTCTTCCAGGCCTGATGCCGATCACGAACTTTGGCCAAATAGAGCGCTTCGTGGCGATGTGTGGCGCAACCATTCCACCCAAGCTGCGCGTTGAGATGGAGTCGCGCAAAGACGACGTAAATGCTGTCGAGGATCTAGGGGTAGCC
>JBAPZS010000406.1:0-4908 GCA_049285355.1 Candidatus Cybelea sp.
GCGCACCGCGAGCCCACCGCCCGATGGCAGCGTCGACGTCAACGCCGCAGACGCAGCCGAGCTTGCCGCCGTTCCGGGAATTGGGGGCGCGGTTGCCACTCGTATCGTCGAAGTTCGCGGGCGCGACGGAAGCTTTGCATCGCTGGACGAGCTGCTCGACGTCGCGGGGATGACGCAAAGCCGATTGGAGCGCGCGCGACCGTACCTTCGTAATCCTTAAAGCACCCTGCCGGCCTCCCGAAGGGGCGCTGTGCGCTTAACGCGCATTGGTCTGACTCTATGCAGCCGGAGCTTCCCGCGAAAGAGACGTTGCCAAGCCTCATTCGACGGGCGCTCGCGCAACCGCGCGATGAAGCTCTAGTCGAGCGAGTCGAGGGAAAATGGACGCCGACCTCGAGCGCGCGGCTGCTCGAACGCGTCGAGAACGTCGCCTGCGCCATCCGTGACGCCGGGCTGGATGCGGGCGACCGGGTCGCGCTGGTCTCGCATAACAGCATCGCTTGGATCGTCTGCGATTTTGCGACGCTCTTCGCCGGTTGCGTAGTCGTGCCCATCTATCCGACGCAAGCACTCGACCACACGGCATATATCCTCGAGCATTCCGGGGCGCGATTGATCTTCGTCGACTCTCTCGAGACTCTCGCGCGGCTGCGTGAATCGCAGGCGGCGCTTCCTCGAGTCGTCGTCTTGAGTGCGACCGGCGACGACGGCTTGAAGAAATTTGAAGCGCGCGGCGCCGCCGTACGGAGCGCGCGGCCCGAGCTTCCCGCCGCCTACGAGGCGCCGCTACACCCCGACGACCTTGCGGTCCTTATCTACACGTCGGGAACGACGGGGCCGCCGAAAGGCGTGATGCTATCGCACGATAACGTCGGTTTCGACGCGCAGGTCTCGCTGGATTGCGGATTCGAGGAGATCGGCGACGGCGCCGACGTTCTTTCCGTGCTTCCGTACTCGCATATCTACGAGCACACGGTCATCTATATCTACCTCTTAGCACAGCTGCGCTACTTCATCTGTCACGACCCGGGCGAGCTCTTGCACGATCTTCTCGACGTGCGGCCCGTCGAGATGACGGCGGTCCCGCGGATCTTCGACAGGGTACTTGCGGGTGTAAAGGGCCAAGCGCTCGCGGCCGGCGGCCCCAAAGCGCGGCTCGTTCCGTGGGCGTTGGGAGTAGGCCGCGAGTACATGCGCGCCGGCACCCTCGGCGGCGGCGCATCACCGGGGCTTTCGGTGCAGTACGCGCTCGCGAAGGCGCTCGTGCTACGTAAGATTCGGGCCGCGCTGGGCCTCGACCGAGTGCAGTACCTGACAAGTGGAAGCGCTCCGCTCCACGTCGACACCGCGATGACGTTCCTTGCGATGGGCGTGCCCATCATGCAAGGCTACGGTTTAACCGAGACGTCGCCCGTGACGTCGGTAAGCCGCCCCACCGCAAACGAGTACGGTGCCGTCGGCCGGCCGATCTCCGGAGTCCACGTCAAGATCGCGGAAGACGGCGAATTGCTCGTCGCGGGGCGAAACGTCATGCAGGGCTACTATCGCGACGGCGAAGCGACGGCCGGCGCGCTGAAGGGCGGATGGCTCCACACGGGAGATATCGGAGCGATCGATGCGGCCGGCTACCTGCGAATCACCGATCGAAAGAGCGAGGTCTTCAAAACCGCTACCGGCAAGTGGATCTCACCGGCGCGCGTCGAGGCGAGCATCAAGCGCTCGATCTTCGTTGGGCAGGCGATGGTGACGGGGCACGGGATGCCCTACGCGATCGCCTTGATCTGTCCGAACTGGCCGCTGGTCCGTCTCGAGCTGCCGCAGCTGCCGGCGGACGCGACGAACGAGACGCTCGCGGCTCGCGACGACGTGCGTGCCTTTCTAACGCACGAGGTGCACAAACAGACGCAAGGACTGGCAACGTACGAGCAGGTGCGCCGAATCGTCGTCATTCCGCGCGAGTTTACCGTTGAGGGCGGCGAGCTCTCGCCGGCGATGAAGATCAAGCGGCGAACGGTCGAGGCGCGATATACGCGCGAGATCGAGGGCGCGTACGACACCGGACTTTCGGTTCGGGCGCCGGCGTAGATCGTGACGGTGCACCGAGTCGACGAGGTCATACGCGGACCGATCAAGAGCAAGACCGTCTTTCCGGCCTTGATACTCCATCTGATCGCGCAGCAGCCCGACCACGGCTACGGGCTTATGCAGCGCATCCACGAGGTCTGCGGCGACTTGTTGGCGGTCAACACCAACAAGATCTATCCGTTGTTGCGGCGGCTCGAAGAGCGCGGCTTCGTCACCGCGTCGTGGGAGCAACCCGCGAAGCGGTCGCGACGCGTCTACGCCATTACCCGGCAAGGCGAGGAACGCTTGAAGCGGATCAAAGGCGGGATGCTCCCGTATCTCGACTCCATTGCGAGCGCAATCGTGCGATTACGTACAGAGTTATACGGGACAAGCAGGACCCCGCCGTCCATCGCCGATAATCGGCTTCGCACTGGAGGTCCGGGGATTGTTCCTTAAATCGCTGCGCATCGCGCCGGTCGTGCTTGCGATGTGGGTCGTCGCGCTGCCCGCCTGGGCGGCAAAGCCGCCGCCCATTCCGGCGCTGACGCCCGACGCCGTCACGCACCACCAACTCGCGGTCGACGGCCGCACGTTAGCGTACACGGCCCGCGCCGGGACGATTACCCTGCGCAACGGCGACGACCAGCCCATCGTGCGCGTCTTCTACACCGCCTACACCCTCGATGGATCCGACTCGTCGCGACGCGCCGTTACCTTCGTTTATAACGGCGGACCGGGCAGCTCCACGATGTGGCTGCGGATGGGATCGTTTGGACCGGTTCGCGTCCAGACCGCCGACGGTCAGCTTACCGGACCGCCGCCGTACCGCATCGTTGACAATCGGTACAGCCTGCTCGACCGCACCGATCTGGTCTTTATCGATATGCCCGGAAGCGGGTTCGGCCGCATCATCGGGGCGGGAAAGCGCGACGACCTGTGGGGCGTCGATGAAGATGCTGCGGCCTTCGGCCAGTTCATCCAGCGTTACGTCACGCAGTTCAATCGCTGGAACTCGCCGCGCTTCCTCTTCGGCGAGTCCTACGGCACGACGCGCTCCTCCGTCCTCGCAAAGTACTTGCAGGACAAGGGGATATCGCTGAACGGCGTGGTGCTGCTCTCGTCATTTCTGAATTCGAACCTCGACTATAACGACGGAGCGCCGGTCGGCGGCGGCGATTGGGCCTACCTGCTCTACTTGCCCACCGAGACCGCGACGGCTTGGTATCATCACGCGATCGGCGGCGAGCCGCTCTCCGAGTTACTCGCCGAATCCGAGAGCTTCGCGTTGACCGAGTACCTCGATGCCTTGGGTCAAGGCGCCCGGCTCGCGCCGGATCAGTTCAACGACGTCGTCGCCAAACTCCATCGCTATACCGGGCTTTCGGAGCAGTACATTCGTAACTCGAATTTGCGCATTCCCTACGATCGCTTCGAGAACGAGCTGCTGCGACAAACGGGGCGCACGGTCGGACGTATCGATTCGCGCTTTGAGACATACGTGCTCGATCGGCCGGAGGCCTCGCCCGACTGGGACGCGACCGATGCGGCCATCGATTCGGTCTTCACCACGATGTCGAACTACTATCTGCGTCAGGTTCTGCGGTACAACACACCGCTGCTCTACCGAGCGAACATCTACGATTTGATCTTCGCCGACGATCAGTCGTGGGATTTCAAACACGGCGATGACGTACAGACTTTCAACGTCACGCCGGACCTCGCGCAGGCGATGACCTATAATCCGCGGTTGAAGGTCTTCTCGGCGAACGGATACTTCGATTTTGCGACGCCGTTCTTCGCGACGGTTTACGCCCTCAATCACCTCTACCTCGCGCCGGCGTTGCAGCGCAACATTACTTACGGCTTCTACGAATCGGGGCACATGGTCTATCTCCACCCGTCGGCGCTCGCGCGCTTTCACGACGATCTCGAACGCTGGTACGCAGGGATTTTGAAGAATGTTTAGCGCCGCAATGCTGCTAGCGGCCGCGATTGCGGCGGCGCCCGCCGCGCCGGCCGCGCCCCCGACGCCGCCTACGACTCCCGATGCCGTCAGCCAGCATACCATCGCGCTCGGCGGCACGACTTACTCGTACACGGCGCGCGCGGGAACGATCGCGCTGGAAAACGAGAAGAATCAGCCGACCGCGCAGATCTTCTACACGGCCTTTACGGTCGATGGAGCCGATCCGCGAACGCGGCCGGTGACCTTCTTATACAACGGCGGCCCGGGGAGCTCGACCATCTGGCTGCGCATGGGTTCGTTCGGACCGATGCGGGTGCAGGTCGGCGACGCAGCGCCGACGCCCAGCGC
This sequence comes from Candidatus Cybelea sp., assembly GCA_049285355.1. Taxonomy (GTDB): domain Bacteria; phylum Vulcanimicrobiota; class Vulcanimicrobiia; order Vulcanimicrobiales; family Vulcanimicrobiaceae; genus Cybelea. Next base: position 4,382 of record JBAPZS010000406.1, read on the forward strand.
GCCGTTTCGCTTAGTCGAAAACCAGTACTCGCTGCTCGACCGCACCGATCTGGTCTTCATCGATGCGCCCGGCACGGGCTTTAGCCGAATCATCGGCGCCGGAACGCCGAAGGACTTTTACGGCGCCGATGCGGACGTCGGCGCCTTCGCGCAGTTTATTTCGCGCTACATCACGACGTTCGGCCGCTGGAACTCGCCGAAGTTTCTCTTTGGCGAGTCGTACGGAACACCGCGCTCGGCGATGCTCGTCAACACGCTGCAGCGACAGGGCATCGGCATAAACGGGGTCGTGCTGCTCTCGTCGGTTCTCGATTTCGGGTTGAGTTGGGATGTGAACTTCACGCCCACCGCGATCGGCGGTGGCGATTGGGCGTTTCCACTCTACCTCCCGACGGAGGCTGCGGCGGCCTGGTACCATCATGCGCTTCCCGCAGCGCCGGCGACGCTCGATCAGTTCCTGCCCTCGGTCGAGAGCTTTGCGATGAACGAGTATCTCAATGCGCTCGCGCAAGGCGCGAAACTTTCGG
>JBAPZS010000407.1:0-3324 GCA_049285355.1 Candidatus Cybelea sp.
ATCGATCGGCCCGCTGACGATGCGAAAGCGCGCGTCATCCACCGCCGACCGGCGGAAAGATTGCGATCTCGTCACCGTCGAGCAACGCGGTGTCGAGCTCAGCGAGCCGGCCATTGCGTGCGATACGGAGCGACGAGCGATGGGCGGCCAGCGCCGGATACTCTCGCTCGAGCAGCGCCCAGGCGTCATCTAGGGTCGCCCCCTCGGGCAGCGTCAGGCGCCGCTGCGGACTCCGCAGCACCTCGCGCAGGCTTGCAAAAGCGATCACTCGAATTTCCATTCAATAACGACGTTCGACGGATATCGGCTCGAATCGTACCGAAGATTCATCATGAGAACCTTCATATTAATCGTGGCGGCGGCCATCTCGACCGTTTCGGCGGCCTCCACGGCGCGAGGCGCCACCGCCCCCCAGTGCACCTCGGAGACGCTCGGCGTGCAAGGAACCCCGGTCACGATCGCCTACTGCGTCACCGGACCGCCGCGTTCGACCGGAACGCAAGAGATCGTCGTCCCGGTGATCGGCACCTTTTCCGCCACAGGGCACTCGGTGAGCAGCGCCGGCGAACTGCATTTTCTCAGTGGAGAGCGCGTATCGCGCGTGCTTCAAAGCCTCGATCTCACAACGCTCGGTCTACAGGGCACGCTGCACCTCACGCTCGCCTACGCCCAGGGGGTGGTGCGCGTCGAGGGCGCATTACTAACGCCCGGCGCAATCACCATTAAGTGAGCCCGAGACCGGCTTCGCGCGGCTGCAACTGCAACCGTGGAGCCTCCCCGGCGCTTTAAAGCAGCATGCCCTGTACGGCAACGATTCCGAACCGCACGGCTCGCGAGCAAGCACAGTACCTATACGAAACGATACCGCCCGGCCTCTTCCGGGTTCAAGATGAGAACGACCGCATCGCGTGGCGCGTCAGCCCCGAGCCGTTCGCTTTGTCAAAAGAGCAAGTCGAGACGATCGAGCGGCTGGGCGTGGATCTGCTGCGTTTCTACCGCGCCCTCAATAATCTGTACAATCGCAGCGTGCGCGGAACCGCCCCAGCCTTCATCGCCGACTACCTCGATCGCGGCAAGCCCGAGCAGATCGTCAAGTTAGGGCGCCAGAACCGCTTCAAACAGGACGTCCCCGGCGTCATTCGCCCCGACCTGATCGTCACGCCCGACGGCTTTGCGGCAACCGAGCTCGACAGCATACCCGGCGGAATGGGCTTCGTCGGCGCGATGACGGAAGCGTACTGCAGCCTCGGCATCGAGAGCGTCGGCGGCGACAACGGGATCCCGGTAGGCTTTGCGGCGATGCTCCGTTACGTGACCGGAGTCGAAAACCCGACGGTGGCCATCGTGGTATCGGAGGAGTCCGCGGATTACCGCAACGAGATGTCTTGGCTCGCGGAGGCTTTGCGTCGCCAAGAGCTGGCGAACGCGTGGTTACGCAGGCCGCAAGAGGTTACTTTTAGTGAAGATGGCCTCTTCATTCGCCACGATGATGGCCGCGAAGCACGGCTCGACGCGATCTATCGTAACTTCGAGCTCTTCGATCTCTTCAACGTTCCCAAGCAAGAGCTGATGCTCTATGCGGCCCGGCACAATCGCGTTAAGATGACGCCGCCGCCGAAGGCTACCCTCGAAGAGAAGCTGGCATTCGCGCTCTTGCACCACCACGCGCTCGCGACGCTGTGGCGCAGCGAGTTGGGAGACGACGTCTTCGAACGGCTGCTCGAGATCTTCCCCAAGACCTGGGTCATAGATCCGCACCCGATGCCGGCGCAGGGCATCATCGCAGGTTTGGAGGCCGGCGGAGCTCCGGTCTCGGATTTTCGTCAGTTAAGCGCGCTTCCAAAGAGCGAGCGCGCCTACGTCATCAAGCCCTCGGGTTTCTCGCAGCTGGCGTGGGGTTCGCGCGGGGTAAGAATCGGCGACGATCTAACTCGCGAGGAGTGGGCCGCCGTCATTGACGTGGCGTTGACTTCGTACGACCGGACGCCGTACGTCCTCCAGCGATTTCACAAGGGTAAGCGCGTGCAGCAAAGCTACCTCGATCGCGACCGCGACGAGATTCGCGAGTACGAGGGCCGCGTGAGGCTCTGCCCCTATTACTTCGTTACGGGGGAAGAGAGCGTCGTGCTCGGCGGCGTCTTAGCGACGATCGCGCCGGCGGACAAACGTTTGATCCACGGTATGGCCGACGCCGTCATGACCTCCTCGATCCTCCGCGCCGATTAGCGCACGCGCGTAAGCACGGCGCTCTGCGACGGTACCTCGATGCGATCGGGCACGAGGCTCGCCGAGTCGTACCAAATCGTAAGCGCGATGGGGCTGTCGATCGAGAGGAGTGCGTCTTGGGGAGGCACGCCGGCCGGCGGCTTCTGCGATGCCGCCTGATTTACCGTCAACGGTTGCGCTCGACCGCTCGTCGGCGTGATCCAAGTAACGCTGGGGTCTTTCCACGCGCCTAACTGTGCGGGCAAGGCGAAGAGACCCGCCAGTAATCCGGGCTCGACGACCACGAAGTGGCGGGTATTCGGCGCCAGCGCCACTTGCGTCGGCTGGCTCGTAAACGCACCGACGACGGTCGCCGATGTCGGGGTCAGCACCACGCTGACGTTCGGGCTTTGGCCCGGCGTTTGATAGTGGCCTTCGTATCGCTGCGGCGAGAGATCCGTCCCGAGCACGAGCGCCGCCCGTGCGGAGAGCTGCATGCCGCCAAACGTCGCCGCCGAGTTTTCGTCGACCTCGCTGCCCGAATCGCCGCTCTTGACCGTTACGCTCCATTGGCCGACCGGCTGGCCGCCGAGCGAAGCGGCATACGCGTACGTTCCGGGCGCCGGAAACGGGACGGTCGTGGCGACCGCCAAAAGCAAGGCCAACATCCGCGGTTAGACCGCGGCCCTGGTGCGCGCGCGGCGCGCTACGGCATTTAACACTGCATCGATCTCCCCGGTTGTGTTGTACCCGTGCGGCGAGACTCGGACGCCGCCGGTACGATAGGTCGTCACGATCCCTTCGCGTTCGAGTTCTTCGCCGAGCGCGACGCTGTCGACGCCACGCAGACGAAACGTGACGATCCCGGAGGAGCAGCTCTCCCCTCGCTGCGTGGACAACTCGGCGCCAAGCGCCACAAGTCCTTCGCAAAGACGATTCGTTAGAGCCAAGACGTGCTCTGCGATTGCATCCTGCCCGCAACGAAGGAAGAGATCGATGGAGCAAACCACCGAAAGCGTGCCGAGCAGATTTGGCGTTCCGCCTTCGAACCGCAGCGCTTCGCGCGTGAACGGCTGATCGTAGTTGTGAAAGTCCCACATGTCCTCGAGCGACCTCCAC
>JBAPZS010000408.1:0-1946 GCA_049285355.1 Candidatus Cybelea sp.
GTCCTTGGGTCGAACTATAACCTATCAGCAGGAGCGATGTCGTGCACCACAGCAAATTTGAAATGCCGATGTCTGGTCAGGGTCTTGTGTCACGAGTAACGCCGGTCCACACGGCGATGCCTAACTGTACGATAGATGGAGGAGGGCCCTTCGGGTTCGGCGATCAGGTCGCTGATCCCAAGCCACCGGGAGCTGCTGCGGTCAAAAGCCGTGGTGGTGAGCGTCGCGGAAACGTCGGGACGATGATCCCGGCAGGCACGGTCGAGAGAGGCGAGCGCAAGCGAACTGCTTCTGAAGCGTCGAAAGCGGATTAGGTGATGTCAAAACCGGGGGGTGACCCTTCCTCCGGGATCAGCTCGGAGGATGACCTGATACCGACCGAGCGGCATCCGGCGTGTAGGCAGCGCGAAGCTCGACCAGGCTGTCGTACGGAACGTGAGAACCTGCGCTGCGTCACGCCGCCCCGCTTTTCGTGGTGGCGTGAAGGGACAAGCCACAAGCGGTTCCAGCCGCGAGGGCGAGAGTACCGATGCGCAGCGCAGGGACGGAGCAGCCTGTATTAGCGAGGAAGGCTTTGTAATGGAGCTGGAGCGAAGGGGCTGCGTTGTTCAGCCGAGGCCAAGGGCCAACTGGAAACGGGAGGAGTCCGTGGACGAGGCGAAGCCGTTCAAGATCCCCAAACGGGAGGTCTGGGAAGCTTTCAAACGTGTGAAGGCGAACCGGGGAGCGGCTGGTGTAGACGAACAGTCGATTGCGGAGTTCGAGGCTGATCTGCGGAACAACCTCTACAAGCTCTGGAACCGGCTGTCGTCAGGGAGCTATTTTCCTCCGCCGGTATTGCGGGTCGAGATTCCGAAGGCAGATGGCGGTATTCGGCCGTTGGGGATTCCAACGGTCGCCGACCGCGTTGCCCAGGAGGTCGCCCGTCGCTATCTGGAGCCGATCCTGGAGCCGGTGTTCCACACCGATTCCTACGGCTACAGGCCGGGCAAATCTGCAACTGATGCCGTGGGCAAGGCTCGCGAGCGCTGCTGGCGCTACGATTGGGTTCTCGATCTCGACATCAAGGGTTTCTTCGACAGCATTGATTGGGAGCTGATGCTCAAGGCGGTTCGTTGTCATACGAACTGTCCGTGGGTGGTGCTCTACATCGAGCGCTGGCTGAAGGCTCCGGTGCAGATGGAGGACGGCAGCGTCGTGCCGCGCACGACCGGGACGCCGCAGGGTGGGGTCATCTCTCCGCTTTTGGCGAACCTGTTTCTGCACTATGCGTTCGATATGTGGATGACGCGGGAGTTCCCGCTCATCCCGTTCGAGCGTTATGCGGACGATGCCATCTGTCACTGCCGTAGCGCCGAGGAGGCGCGGGCACTTTGGAGCGCGCTTGGCGACCGCCTCGCGGCCTGCAAGCTGGTGCTGCATCCTGTGAAGACGAAAGTCGTCTACTGCAAGGATGTGAACCGGCGCGGGGACTTTCCGGTCATCTCGTTCGACTTTCTCGGGTTCCAGTTCCGAGCCCGGAAGACGATGTGGCGGAAAGGCGAGATGCGCGTCTTCACGCACAGCTTCCAGCCTGCCGCCAGTCCAAAGGCGCTGACGCGCATCAGCCGAGCAGTTCGAGGTTGGGCGCTTCACAAACGCAGCGACAAGTCCCTGACCGAGCTGGCCAAGATGTACAACCCGTGCATTCGCGGCTGGATCACCTACTACAGCCATTTCTACAAGACGCAATTGCGTCCCACTCTCAAGCGGATCGACGCCTATGTCATCAAGTGGGCACGCCGCAAGTTCAAGCGGATGCGCCATCAGACCAAGGGTGCAAGAGATTGGTTCGACCGGTTCCGCCGAGCGAATCCCAAGCTCCTCGCTCACTGGTCGCTATGCCATGGCAACGGCCGAACAATGGGAGCCGTATGAATCGAGAGGTTCACGTACGGTTCTGGGAG
>JBAPZS010000409.1:0-1980 GCA_049285355.1 Candidatus Cybelea sp.
GTGTTAGCGTCATGCAGCCCGCGACGCGCGCCGACGTAACGCCGGTTTTGCCGGCGGCCGGGAATCCCGTGAGCAAATACATTAAGCACGTCGTCGTGATCATCCAGGAGAACCGGAGCTTCGAAAACTTTTTCGCGGGGTACCCCGGCGCCGATGCACCGATGTTCGGCTGTGCCGGGCCATCGGGCCTGAAGTCGCGGCGTCCCAACGCGAGCTGTCCCGTGGGCGACACGGTCGTTCCGCTGCACTCGATTACGTTTGACAGCGACGACCCCGCGCACAATTGGCACAGTTCCGTGGTGGACTGGGACAATGGCAACATGGACGGTTTTTATACGGAAGGCGCTCAAGACGCCGCTTACTCCTACGTCGCCCGGGGCCTGATAACACCGTACTGGACGCTAGCGCAACAGTACGTGCTCGCCGATCACATGTTTCCCACGGAGTTCGGCGGAAGCTTTACCGGCCATCTTACGCTGATTGCCGGCACGGACAATCTGAAGCCCTGGCTCGCCGAGGTAGACTATCCAAATGGTTCGCCCGACGACTGCGATTCGCCGCCGGGGACGAGGAGTTCGACGATTAACCGGCATCGCCGCGAGAGTCGCTTCACGGGTCCATTTCCGTGCTTCAACGAGTTCAGGACCATGGCGCAGGATCTGGATACAGCCGGAGTCTCCTGGAAATACTACGTGACCAAGGTGCTCGACGCGGGTCTATGGGAGCCGTTCGAAGCGATTAAGTACGTGCGATACGGTAACGATTGGCATCAGGACATCATCGCGCCTCAGACGCTGATTTTGACCGATCCCGCTGATGGAAAGTTGGCCCAAGTAAGCTGGGTTAGCCCGAGCAAGCAAGACTCCGATCACCCGGGCGGCCAAGGACACAGAGCGCAGGGGCCGTTGTGGGTGGCGTCGATCGTGAACGCGATCGGCGAAAGCTCGTACTGGAACTCGACGGCGATCATCGTCGTCTGGGACGACTGGGGAGGGTTTTACGACAACGTGCCGCCGCCGCAGCTGGATTTTCGCGGCTTGGGAATTCGCGTACCGTGCTTAATCATCTCCCCCTACGCAAAGCGAGGCTACGTTTCGCACACGGGGTATGAGTACGGCAGCATCTTGAAGTTCATCGAGGAAGCTTTCAAACTTCCGGCGCTCGGGCCGGTTTCGGAAGGCTACACCGATTCGCGGGCCAACAGCATCGACGACAGCTTCGACTTCCTACGGAAGCCTCGGCCGTTCACGCCGATCTTAACCTCGCATCCTCCATCGTATTTCCTCTCCGAACCGCCATCGAACGAACCCGTCGACACGGAATAGTTACGCAACGATTCGGCTAGGCACTTGGGGCTCGCCTCCCCCAGTCGCCTACGTTGCCGCCTGGTTGAAGCAGTCTCGCAGCCTGACTAGTTGGTACCGTCGGCACAGCGATTCAAACGCGCCCGCGAGCTCGATCGAATACCCGAGCATCCATGGGTTCCTCACTTTTGCCTTGAATGAATAATGCGGTTGGCAGACCTGCCAGGAATGGATGAAGAGGCAAGGGGCGTGGTGGTGGCGGGCGCTGAATCTACTCACGAACCACGCGAGGCAGGGGTGCAAAACACCGGCGAAAAGCCCCGAGCCAAACGGGATGCCTTTCTTTAAGAGTTCGCCGTTCATCGCACATGGTATTGAGTTGAGCTCATTTTTCGCCCACGGCAGCACGGAGACGGGATAGATACCGATGCCGGAGTGCTCGAAAGGTTTGGTACCGTAAACGGATGAATCGAACCGATATCCATGCCGCTTTAGAGCTGAGTAGTATCGCGGCTCGGTCCTGATGGACGGGGCCCGAAAGCTCACGACATCGTACTTAACTCTGAAGGGGTCGCAGCGAAGAAGTTCGGCATCAAAATCCTCGATCTCGCTCAGATCGTCGTGGCGAAACGAGTGCAAACCGATTTCGTGCCCGCGATCGTAGATGTCTTGCAGC
>JBAPZS010000410.1:0-8745 GCA_049285355.1 Candidatus Cybelea sp.
GCCTGCTTCTTCCCGGTCAACGCGAGGAATTTCGGGCGCGTCCACGAGTCCAGAACCAGTGGCCGATGCCGGCCCAGAAGCTGCATGACGTGCGCGGCGCCGTACGGCCCGATTCCGGGCAGCGACAAGAGCAGCTCTTCCAGCCGCGCGTCGTCGTACGCTCGCGAGAGCGCGAGGCCCTCGAGATCGAGCCGGCTCGCAGCCACGTCTTTGGCGATCGCCAGCACGTACGGCCCGCGATACCCCATCCGCGCAACGTCGCGATACCAAGCCGGCGGCGTCCGCGCGAGCAGTGAAACTTCAGGGAACGCACCGCCGCCGCGCGCGACGAGTGCGGTCGTCATGCGCACGGTCGCCGACCACGCGCAGTTGGTCGTGCAGATCGTCTTGATGACGTCTTCGAAGACGGTGGGACTTGCGAGGATTCGCCCGGCTCCGGTGCCGGCCCAGCCGAGCTGCTCGTCGCCGGCAATCATCGCATAGAAGGGCGCCAGGTCGTCGCGTAAGCGAAACATGCGTGCGACCGACGCGCGTACCTGTTCGCGATCCCGTGCCGCGAGTCTTGACGTCGATTGCACGCGCAGTCGGCCGGCATTCTCCTCCAGCGAGATCTCTTCGATACGATTGCCGATGCGAAGTGCCCGCAGATAGCGTAACGGCGAAGCTTGCAGTCTCGCCGGCGGCAAGTGGGCTAGACCGTGGGAGTTGATCGTGCGCGCGAACGAGATCGGCTCGCCGCCGGCACCGGCCAGGGGAAGCTCGAAGAGCGTCCTCAGGCTACGTACGAGACGTTGACGGCGACGCCGGCGGCTTGCGCGCGCATGATGACGCCGTAGACCGCGTCGAGCTCTTCCTCGATCGAGGCGATCTCGCCGACGCTGACTTGAAAGCGTGCCGCATGCATCCAGAGGAGACTCCGCGCGCGCTCGAGGGCGCTATGGAGCCGCTCCGGCGTGGCTTCCAGCACCGGCCAGTCCAGATCGCCCTGAGCCGGCACGACGCGCCAGCCGCGGCCCGATACGAAAGCTACCTCTTCTTCTGGTCCGAGCGCGTGCGGAATCGCGGAGAGGATGTCTACCGCCTCTTGATCGGCCAGCGTGAGCGGCAGACCAAGCTCGCCCAATCGCACGATGTAACGAAAGAACGAGATGCTGCCGACGGTATAGGCGCCCGCCGCCGAGGCCACATTCACGTGGATGAGGTCGAGGTCGGGCTGCTTTCTCCGGGAACCGCTCATATTTCGTAGTTCGTGCGCGAGCGCAGCGAGTCCGTCCCGGTCAGCTTGGGATTAGTCCCAGCTCCTTTACGGCATCGCGTTCTTTTCGAAGTTCGTCGAGGGTCGCCTCAAGCTTTCGCTTGCCGAACTCGTCGTGTGCCAGGCCTTCGACGATGTGCGACACGCCGTTTTCGGTACGGGAAGGGAACGAAAAGATGAGCCCAGGGTCGACACCGTACTCGCCGTGCGAGCAGCGGCCGACCGAATAAAGCTCGTCCGGCGGCGTGTCGTGCGTCAGGTTATGAACGCCCGCTGTCGCCGCGTTAGCGGCCGATGCGGCCGAGGAAGCCCCGCGGGTCTTGATAACCTCGGTGCCACGATTCTGCACGGTCGTGATGAAGGGGCCCTCCAGCCACTCGCGCTCGATCGCTTCGGCAGCGGCCTTCCCGCGAATCGTAGCGTGCGCGAAATCCGGAAACTGCGTGGCCGAGTGGTTGCCCCAGACGACCATCTTGGCGACATCGATCGTATCGACTCCGGCTTTGCGCGCGAGTTGTGCCCGCGCGCGAAGCTCGTCGAGCGTCGTCATCGCGAAAAAACGATCGCGCGAGACCCGCGGCGCATTATTCATTGCGATCAGGCAGTTGGTGTTGGCCGGATTGCCGACCACGAAGACGCTGACGTCTTCGGCGGCGTGTTCGTTGATGGCGCGCCCTTGTTCGGTAAAGATCTTGCCGTTGATGCGCAGCAAGTCGGAACGCTGCATATCCGCCTTCCGCGGAACCGCGCCGACCAAGAGCGCCCAGTTCACTTCGCGCATCGCCTCGTTGACGTCGGACCCGTAACGGACGTTCTTGAGCAGTGGAAAGGCGCAATCTTCGAGCTCCATCACGGTACCCTGCAGCGCGCCCAGCGCCGCCTCGAGCTCCAGCAGCTGAAGCTCCAGCTCGGTTTCGGGCCCAAACATCTGACCCGACGAGAGCCGAAAGAGCAGCGCGTACCCGATCTGCCCGGCCGCACCGGTTACCGCCACCTTGATCCGTCTCTTCACGCTACCTCCATCGTTTACTCGCCGCGTTTTGGCGGGAAAGCTCGTTCGCTGCAGGCGAACCCAGACACAGCCGATGACCGAGCATGCGCTGGCGGGCTTCAGCGGTACCGATCAGCCCGACGCATCCATCTTTGACGCCTGCATTCGGTGCGGTCTCTGCCTGCCGTCTTGCCCGACCTATCTCGAAACTATGACAGAAACCTCCGGTCCCCGCGGCCGGATTAGTCTCATCAAGGACGTCGCGCAGTCGCGGCTCGATCTGCGCAGCGCCGGCTTCGTCGAGCAGATGTCCCAGTGTTTGGACTGCCGAGCGTGTGAAGCGGTCTGTCCTTCCGGCGTTCGGTACGGTCAGCTCGTCGAAAGCGCGCGCGCACAGATTCGGCGTGCCGAAGCCCCGCTCGACTCGGGATACCGGCGTTTTGCGCGCAAACTGCTTTTGCGCTCGCTATTTGGCGATCTGCGGCTGATGCGCGTCGCGGCACGGGCCCTGCGATTCGCGCAACAAACCGGCTTGGCGTGGCTCGCGCAGGTTGCGCGCCTCGGGGAGAGCGCGAAACTCGCGCCGGCGATACCGTCGAAGTTCTTCTTGCCGGCCAATCAACGCTTCGAGGTTGCAAACGCTGCCGGCACCGCGTTTCTTCATACCGGCTGTATCATGTCGGTCGCCTTCGGCACCGTACACGAGGCGACCATACGCATGTTGCGCCGCGCGAGACTCGCGACGGTCGTACCGGCGGCCCAAGGCTGTTGCGGTGCGATCGCAACCCACGCCGGTGAACCCGATTTCGCGCGCGAGCTCGCAAAAGTAAACATCGCGGCATTCGAGTGCAGCGGCGCGGACGTCTACGTGGTTAACGCCGCCGGATGCGGTAGCGCGCTCAAGGAGTACGGAGAGCTGTTGGCCGCAGACGCAGCGTGGGCGCAACGTGCCCGCGAGTTCTCCAAACGCGTACGCGACATCAGCGAGGTCCTCGATGCGATGGATCTGCCGCCCGCGCCGCACGCAATCGATGCATTGGTTACCTATCAGGAACCCTGCCATCTCGTTCACGCGCAGCGGATCTCGGGTGCGCCGCGCCGGCTCCTTGCGAGGATCCCGGGACTCCGGTTCGTGGAGATGGAGGAGAGCGCGCTGTGCTGCGGCAGCGCGGGCATCTATAATCTCACGCAACCCGAGATGGCGGCACGCCTCCAACGCCGCAAGGTGGCCGCGATAGAACGCTCCGGCGCGACCGTCGTCGTTACTGCAAATCCGGGGTGCGCGATCCAGGTAAGCGCAGGTCTACGGGACGCGCGCTATGCGGCCGGCGTTAAACATCTCGTCGAGCTGCTCGACGAGGCCTACGGCAAAGGTTAGATCGATGCTCCGACACGATTGCGGTCGCGGCGAGCGTCTTCTAGCGAATGATAGACGCTAAATACTGCGATCAACCCCGTGATGTTGAGCAGGCGCGAGATCGGCCCGTCGCTGATGACGACGCGAAAGGTTCCGTTGCGCTCCGCCGTCCGGCGATGGGCTCCGATCAGCACGCCTAAGCCCGTTGAGTCGAGAAAGTCGAGTTGCGCGAGATCCACGATTAAGTTGTGCTGCGCCTTCTCGGTCGCGTCGAGAAGCGCGGCGCGAACGGTCGGCGCCGTAGCGAGGTCGAGGCTTCCGCTCAGGACGAAGACGAGCGTCTCCCCGTGATTTTCAGTCTTCAGCGCGATGTTGAGTTCGTCGTTAGGCATATCCACCGTCGCCTTCGCGCTCGCTCGATGCTTGGCCTTGCTACCGTTGCGAGCTATCATACGAAGTGCGCGGTATCCTCATCCCACCGCGCGCAAGTGCCCGGCTCGAGGTGAACGCCGCCGATCCAGCGATCGATGCGATGCTCGTCCAGCCAATCCGCATCACCCGCGAGAACCCGGCGACCGAGGGCCGTTAAGACGACGCTTTCATCATTTTCGATGAGCGCGTCGTCGCCGCGGCCGAGTTCGTCGAGCATGAGCTGGAACGCGCGATTCCCCAGAAATGAAGCCTCCTCGCGCGCCTGGGAGCGCTCGAAGAGCTCGTCCGTGCGTGCGGGACCTTGACCAATGGCGTAGAGTGCCTGACGTTGCGAGCGCGAGAGCCCGTCGCGGCTCCAGGGGTACTCCTCACAGAGCCGTCGTAACGCCGCGCGTAAGAAGGGCAAACCGATAGCCTCTTCTCCGGCCGATGCGTACAGGTCCATTGGCGACGACGATGTGAAGCGCTCCCAGTTGCGCCGCGCCGACTTGAAGATGGCTGCAGTCGCGGTCCGGCGTCGCTGCAGTAAGCGCAGAATCTCGTCCACCGTCATATTCGCTAAGTATGTATCGCTTTGAACGGTTGCGACGCGCCCGGGATCCAGATCGAGCTCCTCGAGCGCGGTGAGCGTCTGCAGCAGCTGCAACTGATCGTAGAGATCGTGTTCGAACCAAAGCACGACCTCGTCGAAATCCGGGGCGCGCCGCAGCAGTGCGTCGCGTCTTTGCGAATCGTGAATCAACTTGATCGGGCTCCCGTATCCGCGGGCCGCGAGATAGTGCGCGCGTAGCGCGCTGGTCTCCTCGAGCGAGAGTCCGGCGGGAACCGGACCGTCGTTGAGCGCGTCCTGCCAGGCCAGGTGGGTACCCAAGATGCCGGCCTTCTTTAGGACGTAGAGCGCCCCGTCGCCGTTGGTTACGTGGAGTGTCGCCACGCTATGAGGCTAGAACGCGCCGGTGCCCTCCGGCGATCCCCAACCGCCTTGGTCGCTGTACTGTGGGACGGTAATCTTGTAGAGGTACTTGTGGTGCACGCGCGCCCAAAAGGTTCTTCCGCCATCCTGATCCGTCGAGTTCCCCGCCAGACCGAAGATGCCGGCAACCAGCGGAGCCGAAATGCTAGTGCCGTCGACTTCGATCCAGCCGGTGGCGCCATACGTGTCGTACTCTGCGACTCCATACGCGACGGCAGATACGTCATCGGCGAGCCGGTTCGCGCACTTCGTATCGTATTGCCAAGACGGCTTCGGTTCGACCGAGCAGGCGCCGCCGGACTCACTCCATAGCTTCTCGTTGTAGCCGCGTTTGGTCTTAGCCGGCGTAAGCACGGTGCCACCGACCGCGACGACGTGGCTACACGACGCCGGATACCTGATCCCGAGCCCGCTATCGCCGGAGCTTGCGACGTACGTAACTCGCTCCGACCCGTAATACGAACAGTTTCCGCCGGTGCCACCATAGCTGTTGCTGACAATCGTCGCACCGAGCTTTACTGCCTCCCTCTCGGCCGCTCCCAGAGACTGCCACGAGGTAGAATTTGACTCGACGAGATCTATGGTGCAGTGCGGGCAACTCGCCGCTGCCATCTCCACGTCGAGATCGATCTCGATACCCCAATCCTGACTCCCCTCGGGGTAGTTGCCCTTCTGCCCTTTTTGGTTGTATTTTCCGAAGCGTGCCTTGGGGAGACCACTCAGCGAACGGTATGCTTCAAGGTCCTTCGCAACGCGGGGATTGTCGTACGGATCGATGATGGCGACGGTCTGGCCTTCACCTTCGCTCAATGACGGCAAATCGTACGCTTTCTCGATGTCGAGAGCGGTCCACCCGTGCCATTTCGTTTGAGGCGAATCCCGCTCGACAAGTACGTCGCACTGCGCCTGATTGATGCGGCTTCCCGCGCAGACCGGCACGGCACGCAAACTTGCGCCCTCGCCGACTTGCATCGTGTTCTGTGGAACGAGCTGCGTCTGCGCGCAGCCGGTAATCAACGCAAGTGCAAGCAGCATGCGCAAAGCCTTGGTGTTGATTCTCACGTTCATGGCGCTCCAGCCTTTCATCAACGTTCGAACCCTCGATAAATTCGACGCCCGCGCGTCCTCACCCGGGGGCGTGAGGAAGCACTTTCTGTATGATATAAAAAAGCGCCGGAGGAGGCTAGTGTGACAGCCCCGACTCGGCGCCGGCTAAAACGCGCCGATGCCTTCGGGCGATCCCCACCCGGCTTGCTGGCTGTACCGCTTGCCCGAAACCTCGTTGAGGTACTTGCGGTGACCGCGGAACCAGAACGTCCGGCCGCCCCCCTGACTCGTCGAGTTGCCGGCCAGGCCGAAAACGCCGGCGAGGAATGGGCACGAGATGCTCGTGCCGTCGATTTCGAACCAGCCGCCTTGGGGATAAGTGTCGTATTCCGAGACGCCTTTCGCCACGGCGGAGACGTCGTTGGCGAGCCGGTACTTACAGGTCGTGTCGTGTTGCCACGGCGGCTTCGGCTGCGTCGAGCAGCCGTGGCTGGACTGAGTCCAGATCGTCTCCGTGTAGCCCCGCCCGCTCTTGCTCTTGGCGAGCTGCGTCCCGCCCACCGCAACGACGTCGTCGAAGTCGGCCGGATTGAGAATGCCGAGCCCGTCGTCGCCGGCGCTCGCAAGATACGTAACGCCGTTGGTGTCGAAATACGACGGATCCCCACCCCTGCCGCTATAGCTGTTGCTGACGATCGTCGCGCCGAGCTTTACCGCTTCGGCTTCGGTGGTGTCGAGGTCGTACCACGAGTTCGAGTTTGCCTCGACGAGGTCGATCTTGCACTTTGGGCAGCTCGCCGAGACCATCTCGACGTCGAGAGCCATCTCGATGCCCCACGCCGGATTACCGGAGGGATAGTTGCCCTGCTCGCCCTGCTGGTTGTACTTCTTGAACTTCGCCTTCGGCAAACCCATCGCCGCGCGGTATTTGGCAAGGTCGTTGGCGACGCGCGGATTGTCGTAGGCAGCGACGATTGCGACGGTCTGACCTTCACCCTTGCTCGATGACGGCAGCTTGTATGCCTTCTCGAGCTGTGAAGCGGTCCATCCTTCGTAGTGCGAAGCGGCCGAACCGACCTCGACGAGCACGTCGCACTGCGCCTGACCGATGCGGCTGCCCGTGCAGGCCGGAACCGCGCCTAGGCGCACGCCGGCGCTTATCTGCATCGAGGCCGGCGGAATGACCTGCCTTTGCGACCCGCAGGCAGAAGTTGACGCGATTGCGATCGATGCGCCTAATGCTCTAAGGCAAAGCTTTGCGCTCATGTTGGCTCCGCTAGCTTAGGCGCGCGACGAGACTACGGTGTGACAGGTGCCCCGGCGACCGGGCCGACTGCTAGAACGCGCCGATACCCTTCGGCGATCCCCAGCCGCCTTGCTCCGTGTAGCGCGTCTTCGCAATCTTGTACAAGTACTTGTGGTGCGCGGCCTGCCAAAAGGTTCTGCCCCCCTTTTGGTGGGTCGAGTTTTCCGCGAGACCGAAGACGCCGGCGACCAACGGCGACGAGATGCTGGTGCCGTCGACGCTGATCCAGGCGCCTTGCCCGTAGGTGTCGTACTCGGCGACGCCTGACGCGACCGCCGCGACGTCGTTCGCGAGCCGGTAGTCGCACGTTGTGTCATGCTGCCACGGCGGCTTCGGCTCGGCGGAGCAGCCGCCGCCGGAGTTGGACCAGATCGTCTCACAGAAACCGCGTTTGTTGTTACACGGCGTAAGCTGCGTACCGCCGACTGCGACGACGTCGTCGCAAGCGGCCGGAGCTTGGATGCCGAAGCCGTCGTCGCCGGCACTGGCAAGATACGTCACGCCCTTTGTCTCGAAAGCCGAACAGTTGCCGCCGGAGCCGCTATAGCTGTTGCTGAGGATCGTCGCACCGAGCTTTACCGCCTCTTTTTCCGCCGCGTAAAGGTCGTTCCACAAGTTAGAGTTTGCCTCGATGAGATCGATCGTGCAGTTCGGACAGCTCGCCGACACCATCTGCGCGTCGAGATCGATCTCAACGCCCCAACCCTGATTGCCCGCGGGGTAGTGGCCCTTTACGCCATCCTGGTTAAACTTGTTGAAGTGCGCCTTCGGGAGTCCCATCATCGAACGGTACTGGGCAAGGTCTTTTGCGACGTCCGGATTGTCGTACGCATCGACCACCGCTACGACTTGGCCTTTGCCCTTACTGGATGACGGCAAGTTGTACGCCTTCTCGAGTTTAGCGGCGGTCCACCCGCTGTAGTTCGGATGAACCGAACCTGTCTCTACGAGCACACCGCATTGCGCTTGCCCGATGCGGCTTCCGCCGCAAGCGGGGATCGCGTCGCCCCATTGCGCCGCGCTACCGATAGTCGCGGACTGCGGGACGACCTGCGTCTGCGATGCGCAGCCTGCAATCATTGCGACGCCGACGAAAGCGCTTAACGCGTTGCGGCCAAGCTTTAGGTTCATAGTGCTCCCCCTTCGTCATCGGCTCGACTTCCCAGAAGTTCGACGGGCTCGCGCATCCACCCAGCCGCCGACCGAGCACCGCAGCTAGCAAGGCGGAGAACTTTGACTCCGCCAAGCGTGGCTGGGGTGGCTGGATTCGAACCAACGCATGGCGGAGTCAAAGTCCGTTGCCTATTTCCCCAAAGTGCTAACGCACTTCGGGGGCCCCAACACTTTGAAACCCGCTACGGCGCTGCGGCGCCTGCGCTGCGGT
>JBAPZS010000411.1:0-2542 GCA_049285355.1 Candidatus Cybelea sp.
GCGGTGTTATGTAGATGAAAAAGAAAGACCGGCGCGGGAACGCCGGTCGCGGAATCAGTTTTCCTAATAGTTTTGATTCGGCGGCCGTCGTCGGTACCCTCGTATCGTATCGCGTCATGATGCGCGAGGTATCGCATGGCTGCGCGTAAACCGTCGCCTCATACGCGCCGCCGTCACGCGCTCGACCGTCTTACAAGCCTCGAAGCGCATCGCGACAAACTCGAAAGATCGAAACCGCGCACGCCGGGCAAGAAAGGCGCGAAGACCCGCGCCCTCAACAAACTACTCCGCCAGATTCGTGCGGCAAAGGGTCAGGTCACGAAGGCACGCAACACGATTGCACGTGAGGCGGCTGCGCGTAGCTCGCACATGCGCGCAGCTAAACAGAAACGTAGCGAGGCGGCTAAGAAAGGATGGGCGAAGCGACGCGCGGCCAAAGGCACGAGCCGCGTCGGTGACGTTTGGCAGCATCTGCTCCCAGACGGCAAGACGACTACCGTTGTCCTAGACAAGGCCGACAGCAGCCTTGAGGGCACGTACTGGAACGCGTACGGGGACGCGCTTGCAGGTAAGCGGGACCTTTGGGAGTTTCAAGATCTCTCGGTCTTTGATCTCGACCGTCGGCAGCGCTTCCCGTTCGTCACCGATCTCGACTTGATCGCCGAGCACGCCGACGAGATCGACTTCGGGCCGGGCTTTTACAAGCGGCGCAGCGACACGCCGGCGGGCGCCGCATGATCGCGTCTGCGCGTTACGCTGATCGCCGCGCCGCGATGCATCGCTGGCTCGATGACGAGCGCACCCGGCGCGCGGCACTACTACCGCCCAATGCGCGTTGCGCGGAATGCGGCGAGTCTGATCCCCTCGTCCTCGTACCAGATCACCGTCGCATTCTCTGCGCCGATCACGACGCGGTGCGGCGCTTTCAGACACCGATGCAGTTCCAGCATATTGCCGGGCAGCAGAACGGGCCGTGGGTCGTGCATGTTTCGGCAAACTGGCATCGCCGCCTCACGATTCGCGAGAACTTTCGGGCGAGGCCGTATGCCTGAGAAGACCCCGCGTACGCGCAAGAAGAAACCGATCTCTCTCGTCGTCGTCGTGATCGAAACGGGCGAGGCTACACCACTCACACCGAAGGGAGAGGCAGAAATCCTCCGCGGAACCTGCGATCTGCTCGAAGACCGCGCCGACGCAATGGATCCACCGTCGACGAGCCGCGACTGATGGCCGACGTTCCGATCTACAACCCCGTTACCCCCATCATTGAGCCCAACTCGGTGTGCTCGCATATCTTCACGCGCACCTATGCCGAGCCGGTCGGATGGAAGCGGCAAGCACGCAAGCGCAACGGGGGCGAGCCTCCATCCCTCGACGGAACGGTACTCGTCTTCGATGTTGAGTCTGTTAATCACGAACTCACCTATGGTGTTGCGATGTTCTTTGAAAACCGGCGATGCAAAGAACGTGCGGTCTTCCATCGCGACGACCTTTCGGTATCCGAACCAGAGGGGTACACGCGCCTCGGCAAAATCTGCGACGCGCTCGACACCGAGCTCGGACCCCGCCTCAAGCTGGTCAAACTTGAGTGGTTGTTTCAGAACGGGATCTGGCCGGCGCGTAAGCACGGGTGGGTCATCGCGGGCCATAACATCGTGTACGACCTCAGTCGGATCGCCGACTCGTGGGAGAAGGCGACGCGGACATCGCGGCTCGGCGCAAGCTTCTGCAATGGCTTTGCGCTCAAGCATCACTTTACGACGAAGGACGGGCTGCAAACACCGATCTTCTGCCGGATCAAACGCGACGACCGCCACCACGTGCGCTTCGATATGAAGAATGCCGTCGTGGTGGATACGCAAAACGCTGACTTTGCGTACACCGACCGGAACCACTCGCTGAAGAATGCGTGCAAGGCATGGGGGATCCCGTTCGAAGGTCGGCCGGGCGAGCATAGCGGTGTGATCACACTCGATAACGTGGCGGGCTGTCTGTACGACGTACAAAAGACGGCGGCGCTGCTATGGGCCATCGACGACGAGCATAGGAAGTATCCACACCGTCCACACCTCGCTAGGCTTCCCTCCGGTGCAGCGCTGGCCAAGAGCGACCTCGATGCGTTAGGCGTGCGCCCGCGGCGAGAGCTCCAACCCGACTTCGACAAGATCGCGATGGGCGAGGCCGCGGAGAGCTACTACGGCGGTTGGGTCGAGGCGAGCATCGGCGGTCCGCTGCCGGTCGTGTATCTCGACTTTCTATCGATGTTCGTCTCGGCGCACGCGCTGCTGCGGCTATGGTGGAAGCACTACACCGCCGCTCACCTCACCGTCGAACCGGTTCCGTCCGAAGAGATCGCGGAGTTGCTCGACCGCATTCGCAGTAATCCCGACCTCCTCTTCGACCCGGAGACGCACGACGAACTCGACTTTTTCGCGTATGTCCGTCCGGCCGGCGCGACCCTCCCGAGCCGCGTGACGATCCCGACGAAAGAAACGTTGCGACGCGAGCGCTTGAGCTACAGCGAAGCACAGCTCTGCGAACC
>JBAPZS010000412.1:0-7851 GCA_049285355.1 Candidatus Cybelea sp.
TCGTACTGCGATCCGCCGCTTCCGCCGTGTCCGAATGAATGGCAATGGCGAGTTATGTTGCCGCCACCATTGTTGCCCTTTCCGGCGGTACGAGAGCCGCCTTCGCCGCCACCTCCGCCGTAGCCGTCCGCCGCGCCGCCAAGCCCGCCGCCGCCGCCGGCGACAAGGATCCGATCGTCTCGCGCCGTGCCGCCCTCACGAATATCGGTTGCGCCGCCGCCACCGTAACTCGTCCCGTACCCACTCCCCGAGCAGCTAAGACACTGTCCCTCGCCGCCGCCATTGTAGCCGCCGCTTGTGATGTGTGCCGTTCCGCCGACGAATATGGCAAGACTTTCGCCCGGAATGACTGGTAGTTCGGCGATTACGCGACCACCGCGCCCGCCTTCCTGGTCGTACGAATTCGGAGTCCCGCCCCCGCCGGCTCCGAGCGCATCGACTTTAATTAGAGTGACACCAGTCGGAACTTTAAATGTTTGCTCGGAGCCGGTGTACCTGAAGATAACACGGTGCGAATGGGCTTGCTGAACATCGTTTGCCACCCCCGGCGTGCCGATCGGCGGCTGCGATCCGCCGCAGCCTGCGAGCATAACCGCAGCAACGCCTCCGCTTAGGGCGTACCTGCCAAGACTAAAACTCTTGATGCTCCGCGCTCCCCGATTCACGTTCCGGAATCGAACTGTTAAGGACGTTCGGCACTCCCGCTCAGTTCCCGGCTTCGACCAGCGCGAGCAAGCTCTCCCAATGACTCGGATGCGGAATCTTTGCGCCCGCTCGGGCGCGCGAGAACGCTGCGAGCGAGAGCCCTGTAGCTTTCCCTATCTCCTTGAGTGTGAATGCATCAAGGTTCGGCACGATCTCTCGCTTGAACCACGCCTCGTCGCGTTGGCCGGGATGCTCGCGCGCCCAGCGGCGATTGCGGCGATGTATCGACCTCGTCCGCGAGGCTGGTGGCGTCACCGAAGTGCGACCAAGAATGCATGGGCGCGTTATTAGTGGGTTTGATGTCGCCACCCGGATTGTCGTTCGCCCAGAGCACGCGGAAACGTATACCCGGCACTGGGATGCGTTGCTCGCGTTGGTCAAAGCGTAGCGGCTCGCTTCGCATGGGACTGAGCACACCGACGCCGAATAATCTCGGCCGCCGAGACGGTCTTGGATCATGGGAGCAGGGTACGTGAAAAATCGAGTTCTTAGTCGCTACGCGCTTAGCTGCTGCGTTGCTTCAGCAATGCTCGCAGGGTGCGGCGGATCAAATGCCATCCCGCTAGCATTTTCGAACGTCGGCGCCGCTTCCGTTGCGTCAAAGGGTGCCGCCGCCGACAAGCGTGCGTCCTACCTCTACGTGGCGAACTGGGGATTCGGTTCTGGCGGCTACGTCTACATTTTTCTGCGGGACAATCCATCGAAAGGCGTCGTAGGCAAGATTCGCAACGGCGTCTCGACGCCCGACGGCATCTTCATCGACACGCATGGTAATCTTTACGTCACCAACGGAAACTTGAGCGGCCGCGAGAGCGTGGAGATGTATGCGAAGGGCGGCCACAAGCCAATTCGGATCTACACGGGGGCCTTGTGTGCGTTCGATGTGATTGCGGCTGACGACGGCACGGTCTACATTGCCGATGCTTGCGGAGGACCACATACGCGAGGCCGCGTGCTAGTCTATCCGCCCGGCAAAACAAAACCGTCGCGCTCTTTCTTCCCGGGCGGTAGTCCATATTGCCTGACCCTCGACGCGAAAAACAATCTTTACGTGGGCTATAACTCGATTGGAAGCTATGTGGGCCAAGTAAAGAAGTATCGACCCGGCGCGAAGGATGGGGTCACCCTCCTGCCCCCCAACACCGTCTACTTTGTTACCGGTCTCGCGGTGGATGAGCAAGGCCAGCTTCTGGTGGCAAACTCGGAAGGCGGCGTGATCGACGTCTTCAAGGGCAAGGATCATGCGCCGACGCGTGTCATCAAGACGGGGCAGAGGAATCCGCACATGGTTGCTTTCGATCGACGCGAGGATACCCTTTACGTGTCGGATGCCTGCTTCGTCGGCGGCGTAAAGCCGCTGACTTCGTCGGGCTGCGCTGGGCCGGGGCGGACGAACACGGTAGTGGCCTTGGATTATGCCAGCGGCAAACGGCTATGGACGTTACGCGGGTCCCCGCGCGCGCCAGATTTTCGACCTACGGGGGTAGCCGTCACGCCAAGCGCACCGTTCTAATCTGGACGTTTCTTTCCGATACGTTAGCCCGCACGCTCTGCCCCTATGCACGGCAGAGGCGCGGGGGCGTCACGGCGTCAACGCAAACACCGTTCCGCGACCGTACGTGCCTCCGTCGCTGGTCGTTCCGTAGAGCGTGCCATTCACGTCGATCAGCTCGGCGTTTGGGTTGCTACCATCGGTTCCAGAGCCGAAGCTGTGGTGCACTTTTTCCTTGCCGTCCGGCTCGATGCTAAAGACTGTTCCGCAGGTGGTGTGGTTGGAGCCGCAGCTATACGCACCGCCTTCGCTTGTTGTGCCGTACAGCGTGCCCTTTACAGAGATCAGGCCGGCGTTCGGTACAGCGCCGTCGGTTCCAGAGCCGAAGCTGTGGAGCACTTTTTCGGTGCCGTCCGGCGTGATACTGAAGACCGTACCGCAGCCATAATTATATTCTCTGCACCTGACGCCGCCGGACTCGGTCGTGCCGTAGAACGTGCCCTTTACGTCGATGAGGCCGGCGCCGGGGTATACGCCATCAACGGGTTTCTTGCCAAAGTTGTGGAGCACTTTTTCTGTGCCGCTTGTCGTGAGGCTAAAGACCACGCCAGCGATGTGGTAACCACCTGTCATTGTCGTGCCATAGAGCGTCCCGCGAGCGTCGATTAAGCTGGCCAGGGGCCTCCATCCGCTTCCAGCGCGCCCGCCCGTAAACCGAAACACTACGTTCTCTTTGCCACTCGGGGTGACGCTAAAGACCGTTCCGCAGCCTACGAAAAATGTTTGGCCGCAGTCATACGCGCCACCGAAGATTGTCGTGCCGTAAAACGTGTCCTTTACGCCGATCAGGCCGGCCTCGGGTTGTCTACCATCGGTTCCGTTGCCGAAACTATGCACCACCTTCTCTGAGCCGGCGAGCGTGACGCTAAAAACCGTTCCACAGCCGAAATAACCCGTCGAGGAGTAGCCGCAGGCATCATACGCGCCGCCGCCGGCTGTCGTGCCGTAGAGCGTGCCGCCCGCATTGAGGAGCCTCGCGTGGGGGTACTCTCCATCGGGGCGCGGGCCAAAGCTATACAGCACTTTCTCCGTGCCGCCCGTCGTGATGCTAAAGACCGTCCCGCAGCCTCGTGCGCAGCTAGACGAACTGCCACCCACCGGGGTTGTGCCGTACAACGTGCCGCGCACGTCGATCAGGCTCGCATGCGGGTCGCTCGCATCGGGGAGTGCGCCAAAGCTATACAGGACTTTGTAGTGCGTGCGATTGGCGCGTGTCGCGAGCGCGGAAGTTTGTGGCATCGCGCCCGGCGCGCCGATCGGCGGCTGCGATCCGCCGCATCCCGCAAGCATAATGACAGCTGCGCAGGCGCTTAAGGCGAAGCGGCTATGGGCCGAACGCTTCACTTCAACTCACCAGCTGAAAACCACAAGACCGTTGCCTGTCGCATTTTTCCACCCGTCCCAGAAATGCACGTCGGTCGCGCTTCGCTCCACGTACGACGAACCACCGCCGCCCCCCCAGTAGCCGACTGCGCCCTCGCCGCCGCCGCCGCCATAGTAGCCTCCCCCGCCGCCGCCGCCGCCCGCTGTGCCAGTGCATGCCGTACCAAGCTCGTTGCCGCTCGCACCGCGCGCGACAACCGTGATCTTAGTGACGCCCGCGGGCACGACAAACAACTGTTTTTTTCCAGAATAATTAAAGGTTTGGCTTCCGCTGACTGTGTTGCGGAGGCCCGGTGCCGCGCCTCGCGCCGTGACCGGCAGCTGCATGTCGTCCTGACCCTTCGACGAGCTCAGGGGAAGGGCACCGCAGCCTGCGAGCAATGCAACGGCAACGCCTCCACTTAGGGCGTACCTGCCAAGACTAGAGCTTTTCATGCGTTTGCGCTCTCCCGATCCACGTAACGAATCGACGGTAAAGGACGTTCGGCGCTTAGACTTCGGTTCCGGCTTCGATCAGCGCGAGCAGGGCATCCCGATGCCTCGGATGCGGCACCTTTGCTCCTGCCCGGATGCGCGAGCAGGCTGCGAGCGACAAACCCGTCGCCTTGCCAATCTCAGTACGACCGCGGGCGGAGGCAACGGCGCGGGATATGGCTACGGAACCGTGTTCGTTTTGGAACTGTAATTGTTACAGAGCCGCCGAATGACTTTGGCTCCAATCCGCTAAGCCAACGACGCTATCGGCACTCCTCAGGCGGAATGCCGTTTCGCAGTTACGCGGCGGTACGCCGAGCGCTTCGAAATCTCTGGCGTAAGAAACGGGTATACTCCGTTTAACGCGGATTCACCGGATCAATTCGGCGAGTCCCTCCCTTGTTAGCGCCAGCGGTCTCCGGTGGCGGTCACGTAGTTCTTCCAGACGTAACCCCAAGGGAGTATGAGCGGGACGACCACGACGCCGAGGAATATCCCGAAAAAGTTGTCCGCAAGGTCGGCATCGACGGAGTGTGTGAGGTACGCCGGCAGGTACGCTGCAAGCACCCAGATGAGCTTCCATGCAAACTCGAAGATCATCAGCGGCATCATGCGTACCGGGTAACGAATGCCCAGCAGCGCGAGCAGCGTCAGCGCTCCGAAGAAACTCGCCCCGACGCCGTGCCAGAAATCCCAGGGATGCGTATGGTGCAGGATCGCCGGCCAGGTCTTCAACCCTTGCGCGACACCGATGAGCGCGTAGGCCGCTCGCAGCAGATAGAGCCGGTACAGCGGCAGCTCCGGCCTTGCAACGATCACGCGAACGTATTCGAGCCGCTGCGTGCGGTTCCGGCTAAAGCTCTTCGTTTAAACCGGAATTCCGCTTAGCAGGGGCCTTTTTCTCGCCCATAAGAACGGCCGGGTACGACGGAAGATAGGATGGCCTGCTACTTAGCGAAACGACGTAACGCGGCGGTGACCTCGGACTCGGAGTAGCCGCGATGCGCGAGCGCCTGCAGAAACTGCGCGATTGTTCCGTGCAGCTTTCGGGCTCGCGTCGGTTTATCGCCAGCGCGCACGCCCAAAGCGACGCGGGTGCCGCGCCGCCCGTTGGACGTAACCAAGCCTTCCTCTTGCAGTTCGGCGTACGCGCGCGCCACCGTATTGGGAGCGACGCCGAGATCGCCTGCCAATTGACGCACGGTGGGCAACGCGTCGCCTGCGCGCAGCTCGCCGCGTTCTATGAGGTTGCGGAACTGATCCATGATCTGCTGAAACGGTGCGAGATCGGGATCGACCGTGAGGAGCAGGTCCTTCAAGACGTCGAGTCGCCTAGGCGGCCGAGATAAACGGAATACAGGATTACCGACGCGCCCGACAGCGCCCAGGTCCACCACGAAACGCTCAGGAGCGTGCGCTGCACCGGCAGCACGGCCGGCAGTTTGTGGTTCACGAAACTGATGAAGACCATGATGCTGCCCATCGCAATGACGGCAGTGATGCCGGCCTTTCGCGTGCGTGATCTGCGATCGCGCATCCGTTCGGATTGAATGTGTTCACCGTATAGCTGTCTGGGCGCGCTGGCGATGCGCCAGGCGATGGCGGCCATGACGAGCGCGCAAATGCCGACGATCGTTGCGGCCGCGCGTTCCTCGTTAAGAACCAGGTACGGAGTGAGCGGCAGCACCGATCCTGCGGCCAGAGCGACCCAAACGGTCGGGGCCACTTCGGCCGCAGGACGCGGAGCGAGCAACGCGACCCTACGCCGACGCGCCCGCGCGTGCTCGTCCTGTAATAGATCGGCGAGCTGAAAACCCGCCAGGGCCAAGCATACCAGGCTGTACCCAACGACCGGTGAGACGACCTGGGAAACTACCAGCAACGCAATGACAAACGCAACAAACGCAGTGACGAAGAACGCGCGCCCATACGGCGGATCGCAATGGCGGTTCCGAATACCAAGAATCCCATACACGATTGTTGCCAGAAAGGCAACGGCGGCAACCGTGAGATTCTGATCGAAAGTTGTCAGGTGATGCATTGTACCAATATATAATACAAGCTATCACCTTGTGTCAATGGTAGGTACAAAACCTGCGACCGTTCTGCGCCGCTGGTTCCGGGCCCGGTCAAGCTTCGGCGGGGCTCGCCTGGCGTGCGTCGATCGAGCCGGCCCTCTCATCTTTTTCGAGGAGGCTTCTAATCATTACGAACGAGAGCTTTCGCCTCAACGATGCTAAAAATAAAGCAATGAAATTCCATAACGTCTTACTGGCCTGCGCTCTGGGCGCAGGATCATTACTCGGCGCGGCGGCGCCGGCATCGGCGGCTCACGTCTCCGTTGGAACTGCGCGACCGGCAGCGACGGGGCGGGTGCTCCCGGGCAATCGCTACTACGGAACTGGATACCGCGCCTACGGCTATCGGTACGGCTACGGCTACCCCTATCGCTACGGCCCCTATCGCAACGGCTACCCCTATCGCTACGGCTATGGCTATCCCTACGGCTACGGTTACGGCGTTGGGGTTGGCGTCGGTGCTGGCTACGGCTACGTTGGCGGAGCCTACGGGTACGCGCCCTATCCGGTCGTATATGGGTCTCGCGCATATTGGGCGCGTCGTGCCTATTGGCGCACTTATCGCCGCGTATATTAGGGACGGCGTCGACGGCAAGTTTTACGGCACGACTTCTGGAGGCGGCGCCGGCCACTACGGCATACGCTGAAAGAACGTTCCAAAACGGCACCGGCTCGTAGAGCCATTGCCAAATGGGGTCACGGCCGGAAAGGCAGTCTCCTATCTCGAACCGCCAGGCTCTACAATGGAAACCTTCGCGTTTGATCGCTACGCGCTTAGCCTCGGCGTTGCGGCAGCATTGCTCGCAGGCTGCGGCGGCCCCCAACTGTCGATTGGAGCATTAGGCTCCAGCCCGCAAAGCTACCCGACCACAGCGCAGCCCCGCCAAACTCGAGCGTGGATGTTGCCGGCGGCTAAACGCGAGAACCTGCTCTACGTGACCAACTCTGCAATCGACGTTTTTTCATATCCTTCGGGAACACCCGTGGGCAGCATTGTCGATCCTTTTGCCCATTCGGTTTGCAGCGATCGGCGAGGAAACATTTTCGTAGTGGACCCGAGCTACGCGCGCATCACTGAATACCCCCACGGTTCGCTGATTCCCATCGCCATGCTAAGTGTCAGCGGTGAACCGACCTATTGTGCCGTCGATCCTAACACCAATAATCTTGCCGTAACCGCGGCGGGCACTGGGTCATTCGCAACGGTAGCTATCTTCACGAACGAAAAAGGCCGCCCCAAGTACTATAACTATGACAAGTATGGCGGATTCCTAGAACAGTGCAGCTTTGACAATCAATCCAATCTCCTGATGCGAACAGCAGGAGGAAACGGTAGCTTGGCAGAGCTTCCGAAAGGAGCTCAGGCGGTGAAAGGCATCACTCTCAAGGGCTCCTATGAGGGTACGGAGTTGTCTGCCGTGCAGTGGGACGGCAACTATCTCACCATCGCCGACCAAAGCTACGACGCCGAAACCATAGACCGCCTTGTTGTTAAAGGCACCACCGCAAAGATCGTAGGGCACACTATTCTCAAGCAGGCTGCCACGGCCCAAACCGCCTTTTATCGCGGTAACGTAGTCGCGGGGGCTTACGCCAATACCGGCATTTGGAACTATCCATCGGGAGGCTCTCCAATCAAAACGTTTTACGGAACAAGCG
>JBAPZS010000413.1:0-3881 GCA_049285355.1 Candidatus Cybelea sp.
GGCTACATCAACCAGTGGCCCGACTATTATACGTATCCGACGGCAACGCGATGGCTGGCGCCCGCCTCGACGGGAAAGATCGCGTATTTTTACCCGGGCTCTCCCCAAGGCCGCTGCGCGAACGTGACCGGCGTGCCTCTCGCCTGTCCGCTCAATGCACAAGGCGTTCAGGAGACCGTCCAGGTTCCGAACGACTTTCGCGACGGTCGTTGGGATACGGCCAGCATCGCGAAGCTACAGTATCAAAAGAATATCGGATCGACGGCCTACGTGCGGCTCTTCGGCTATACGTTTTACTCGAATACGAATCGGGCGAGTCCAAACGGCTGGGGAAATAACGTTTCGCTCGGCGTGACGAACTATCAGTACGAAGTCGACGCGCATACAGGCGGCGTCGAGCTTCAGTTTGCCGATCAACTTTCCGGCGATCACCTCCTCAACGGGATGGTCTCGTATCTTACCTCGAATACGTTGCGCTACTTCAATCAAAACTACAACAACACGGCGTCCGAGCAGGTTAGCAACTTTACCGACGGCTCGCAGTGTTTCGCTACGAAAACGACCGACAATTACACGGCTGGGTACCCCGCACCGTGCAACGGTCGCAATTCGCAGGGAAATTTCGCCAATCCGTACGGCCGCTTTAGCGGACCGGACCCCTGCGCGGACGGCGAGTTAGCGCCGACCGTTCCAGCCTGTCGCGACGGCGCATCGATGCTCCTCACGTACCTTGGCAACTACGGTGACATCAATGCGGTGACTCCGAAGCTGACGGACGCATCGATCAGCGATCAGTGGCGTCCCGGCGACAAGTGGAACGTCAACGGCAGCGTGCGCTTCGAGAACGATGCTTACGGGCTGGCGAACACCGATAATCCCGCAACCAACTTCTGGTTTGCCGCGGCGCAGCGGGAGTTTTGCGTCAACCCGGTGACGCGCCAGCCGATCTTCAAACCGCAACCACCCCAGAGCATCTTCGTTTTTGAGCCGTTCGTCTCGTTCAACTGTCCGATGGACTACTCGACGGGCAAACCAGTGCAGACGGTGCATCCTAACGGCACCGACGGTATTTTGCTTACTAACGTGTACCCTTCGTCGTACACGCAGTCGTACTTCGAGCCGCGCGTCTCTGCAACGTTTACGGTCAATCCGGATACCGTGCTGCGCGCGTCGGCCGGCCGCTACGCCCAGCAGCCGCAGAACTACGAGATTCAGTACAACACGCTCCAACCGAATCTCGCGTCCACGCTCCTCGGGTTCATCCCATTCGGCTTCAGCTCGCCGCTGCACGAATCGCAGGCCCAATTTTCGGACAACTACGACTTTTCGTTCGAGCATCACTTCCAGGGAACCGACGTCGCCGTGAAGGTAACGCCGTATTACCGGTGGGGCACGAACCAGCTTTACGAAACCGTCAACCTTCCCAGCTTGAACGTATCGCCGTCATTCAACGCCGGAACGTTGCGTGTCGACGGCGTCGAGTTCTTGTTGACGAAGGGAGACTTCGACAAGAACGGTTTTTCCGGGACGTTTTCCTACACGTATACCAACGCGGCCGAAATGTGGAACGATTACCCCAACAGCACGGTTGGGCCGGTCGATCAGTACAATCAGGATATCGAAGAGTTCAACGCGCTGACTCGAGCCGGCGGCGGCGCACCTTGTTACACCACCGCGGCCAACGGCACACCCGCTCCCAAATGCGGGCAGAGCTCGATCCGCAATCCGTACTATAACATGCTGGCGCAGCCGACGTTGGCTCCCCACGGATGGTACGCGCCGGGTCTCGACTTTCCGTATCTCTCCCCCAATACGTTTGCCCTGATTCTCAACTACAAACACGGCAGGTTTGCGATCACGCCGGCGATGTCGCTGCAAGAAGGCTCGACGTACGGTACGCCGGCCGACGTCCAAGGACTCGACCCGCGCAGCTGTACTGCAAATCAAGGGAGCCTCGGCATTAAGTCGGGTAATCCGCGAAACGCCGACTACACCTCGTGTTACTTCGCGCTGACCAGCGACGGCACGGTGCCCGGCAATCTGTACATCCCGAACCCGCAGACCGGTAGCTTCGATACCTTCGGCGAGTTTCGACAACCGTGGCAGTTCAATCTGGGGCTGCAGATGTCGTACGACTTTACGCCGCGCATCTCGGGTCGCGTTCTCGTTACGAATATCGTAAACCAGTGCTTTGGAGGTTCGAGCGAACCATGGTCGCGAGCCTATCCGCCGAACGGCGCGGTGTGCGGATACGTGTCTAACACCTTTTACAACGGGGGAAATTTCTTTAACGGGACGAGCCCGTACGACACCGCGGTAAACGGCGTTCGAGAGAACCCATACTTCGCGCAATCGTTCGCGCCGTCGTACGGCGACGTTAACTCCAGCAACTACCCCTTGGCGCTCAACCTCTACTTTTCACTACAGGTAAAGCTCTAGGACACTAGCGTTACTCAGGCTTTTACGGCGCCGGGACGCAGAAGGCGTAATTTGCGTTCGCTATCGGAGCCGGGTGCGGCCGTCAGAACGACGAGTCGCATGTCGCCGTCGCCCGGCACACCGAAGCTCGTGTAGTCGAGAATCAACTCGCCTACCTCCGGATGTACGTAGCGCTTGAGTCCATCGGCGTTTCCTAGGACGTCGTGTTGCGCCCAAAGATCCCTGAACTCGGCAGAGTTCACGCGAAGATCTTCGATCAACTCGGTAAATGCCGGGTCGTGCGGATACTTCGCCGCGACCGCCCGAAACTGCGCGACGGTGCGTCGCATCGCGCACTGCGGATCGCCCAGCCGGCACTGAATGGACGGGTCGCGGAAGAGCCGCCAAACGAGGTTGCGCGCCGGACCGACCGCGCCCGAGAAATCCGAGAGCGCGTCGGCGCTGCGATTCCAAGCGAGCACGTCCCAGCGGCGGCCGCGGACGTACGCGGGCGAGGGTTCGAGCGCGCTAAGAACGCGAAGTACGAGATCGCTCACGCACTCGTCCTCTTGCGCCGGCGCGGTAGGGCTGAGTCCCGCTAAGAGGTGCAGATGCCTGCGTTCGTCCGAGGTCAGCCGCAGCGCGCGCGAGATTCCGTCGAGTACTTCGGCAGAGACGTTGATCGGCAGACCCTGTTCGAGCCGCGTGTACCACGTCGTGCCGATGTTTGCGAGCAGCGCGACCTCCTCGCGGCGTAGGCCGGGGGTGCGGCGCCGCGCGCCGTCGGCGAGTCCGACGTCCGATGGGACGATCTTCGCCCGGCGCGTCCGGAGAAAGTCGCTGAGTTCCGAGCGCCGCTCGAGCGATCCGTTCATGGTAAGGGTCTCCGCTTTAGTACTAGGATAAACTGGCCTCTAGTCATAGTATCTCACAAAGGGTACCCTAACTTCAACACTCTCTAGACACCCTCTACAAGCACACAAAACCCCATGACGGTTGCCGAACGCATCACCCCGGTTGCGGGGACTATTCCCCCACGCCGAGCCGCCAAAACGCCGGTCGCCCCACCGGCGCTCCCGTCGCTGGTCGAGTACGGCGCGCGGCGTTATCTCGTTGTGGCCGGGGTCATGCTTGCCGCACTCTTGCAGACCGTCGACCTAACGATCGTCAACGTCGCACTGCCGACGATTCAGGGAAACCTCGGAGCGACCGTCGACGACGCAACGTGGGTGCTGACGGCTTACGTCATCGCCAACGTCGTGGTGATTCCGCTTGCGCCGTGGTTGCAGCTGCGTTTCGGACGCAAGAACTACTTTCTCGCATCGATTGCCGGCTTCACGCTCGCATCGATGCTATGCGGCATGGCGGCGTCTTTGCCCGCTTTGATTCTCTTCCGCGTCTTGCAAGGAGCCTTCGGCGGCGGTCTGCTCGCAACGGCGCAGGTCGTGCTGCGCGACACCTTT
>JBAPZS010000414.1:0-2610 GCA_049285355.1 Candidatus Cybelea sp.
GCCCAAAGATCATCGGCGATCTCCGTAAGCTGTCGCCGCTGGTATTCGATGCGCACCTGATGATCGTGGAGCCGGAGCGATACGTGGACGATTTTCGCGCGGCCGGCTGCGATCGCATCACCTTCCATCTCGAAGCGACTCCCCACGCGCAACGCCTGCTCGTGCATCTGCGCGCGATCGGCGCGAAGGCTGGGATTGCGATCTGTCCGCAGACGCCCGTCGAGCTGCTGCAAGATATCATCGAGGATTGCGATACGGTGCTGGTGATGAGCGTCAACCCCGGCTTCTCGGGGCAGCGGTTTATTGGTCGATCGTTTGAGAAGGTTCGCGAGGCGCGCGCGCTGATTGACCGCCGCAACCCGGCTTGCTTGATCGAAGTGGATGGCGGCGTCGGCGAGGAGAACGCGCGCGCGCTCGTCGACGCCGGCGCCGACGTGCTGGTGATGGGCGCCGCCGTCTTTGGTGCGCCGGATCCGGCCGCGGCGCTGCGCCGCGTTCGCTCGCTTTTGGTTCCCTAGCGTGACCGAAGACGAGATCGTCTCCGCGATCCGATCGCTTCTTGCAAGCGATGGCGTGGATGGCGCAGGCAAGGTGCTCCTCGGCATCGGCGACGATGCCGCGCTCTGGCAACCATCGCGCACGAATCGCAGCGTCATCTCGACTGACATGCTCGTCGAGGGCGTGCATTTCCAGCGCGACGCGATGTCGCTTGAGGATGCGGGCTGGCGCGCAATGGTCGCAAACCTCAGCGACTTAGCCGCGATGGGTGCGCGGCCCGTTCTCGCGACCGTCGCCTTAGCCGTACCGGCCGGCGGAATCGCGGATATCTTGGAACTCTACCGCGGCATCGCCGCCGCGGCCAAAGGCAGTAAGATCGCCGTTGCCGGGGGCGACGTTTCGCGCTCGACTCTGATGGTTATCGCGATAACCGTGGTTGGAGAGATCAACGCCGTGCGCGTCAAGACCCGCGGCGGCGGACACCCCGGCGATGTGATTGCCGTGACCGGCGAACTCGGTGCGGCGCGTGCGGGACTCACGGTTGCAAATCAACCCGGCCGCCTCGAAGGGGCCGATGCCGATGCGGCGTTGCTGGCGTTTCGCCGGCCGAGCGCGCGAATGGCTGAAGGCCGATTCTTGGCGGCCAGCGTCAACGTAACCGCGATGATGGATTGCTCCGATGGCGTCTCGACCGATCTACCGCGGCTTTGCGCTGCCAGCGGCTGTGGCGTCGAGATTGAGAGCGTTCCGGTTGCCGCGCCGGCGCGTGCGATTGCGCAACGGCTGGGTGAGGACGCGGAGCGCTTCGCGCTGGCCGGCGGCGAGGACTTCGAGCTGCTTGTAGCGGTGCGGCCTCGCGCCTTCCGTTATCTCGCGGCTCGCTTCGAGCGGCGATTTAAGAAGACGCTATTCCGAATTGGCGCGTTACAGAGCGAGCCGGGCGTCCGGTGGCGGGGGGCGCCCCTCGATCGCTTGGGCTGGGATCACTTTGAAGCGCGCGCTTAAGCGCGGCGCGTGACGCGTTTCGAGCGCAGGCAGCTCGTGCAGACGCGCGCGGTGCGATGCACCCCGCGATCGTCGATCCGAACGGCTTGGAGATTGGGGAGCCAACGACGCTTGGTCTTATTCATCGCGTGGCTGACGTTATTGCCCGACCTGGGTCCTTTTCCGCAAACTTCACAGCGCTTGGCCATAGCCGGCAGATAGTACCATGGGGCGCACTCTAAGGCAAGGACGGAATATTGAGCCGGCGACCCAGGTCACTAGGCAAGGATTCCCTGGATGGCCCCCAAAGACGGGTCCCGTGAATCGAGCGCGTATCGCCGTCGACGCAATGGGTGGCGACCACGCGCCCGAAGAGATCGTCGCCGGAGCTCTGCTCGCCGCCGAGGAGTTCGACCTCGACGTCGTATTGGTCGGCGATGAAGCGCGCGTGCGCTCCCTTTTGCGCACGCCTGGGGCCGGCCGAATCTCGCTCGTCCACGCGCCCGAAGCGATCGCCATGGACCAGCCGCTCTCGACGGCGGTTCGTTCCTGCGACCGCACTTCGCTCGGCATCGCGGTACGGCTGGTTAAAGAAGGGGAGGCCGACGCAGTCGTCTCCGCCGGAAACAGCGGCGCCTTCGTGGCGATCGCCTTCATCAAGCTGCGCACGATCGAGGCGATCTCACGACCCGCCATCGCGACCGTCTGGCCCGCGCTCAACGGGCCCTCACCATGGATTCTGCTCGACTCCGGAGCGACCGTAGATTGCCGTCCCGAATGGCTCGAGCAGTTTGGGATCATGGGTTCGGCCTATGCGCAAGCGGTACTGAACATTCGCGAGCCGCGCGTCGCGGTGCTGTCAAACGGTGAAGAACGCAGCAAAGGAAACCAACTCGTGTTGGAGGCGGCGCGGCTGCTGTCGGCTGCTCCGATTCGGTTCGTGGGCAACGTCGAAGGAAACGATCTCTTCCATAACGCCGCCGACGTGGTCGTCACCGATGGATTCGTCGGCAACGTCGTGCTCAAGACCGGCGAAGGCATGATCGCCGACCTCGCACACGTCATGCGCGACGCACTGCTCGGCGGCAATCTGCTGACGAAGGCGGGAACGTACATGCTCGCCCCGGC
>JBAPZS010000415.1:0-3224 GCA_049285355.1 Candidatus Cybelea sp.
GGATTGAGACCGGGGCATCCTGAAGGGAATGTCGTCCTTCGACTCCGCTCAGGATGACATTCCCATCGAAGGCGTCCAGGATTTGCGTGCGTTGCTCGGGCGAGGCGGTGAAGCGAACGTAGATCGAGGGTGAGACGCGCATCTCGTACTCGATCTCCGCCTCGGCCAGCGCGGTCTCGTCGTGCACGCACCACAGCGTCGAGCGCAGGCCTTTGTAGATCTGCGACCGCTCGGCAAGATCGGCGAGCGCGTTCACGATCGTCGCTTCGAATGACGGGTCGATCGTGCGATAGGGACGATCGAAGAACCCGAAGATCCCCATGCGACGGCGGTGCGCGCGTTGGCGGTCGAGCCAGTAGAGCGCGCGCTCCCTGCACTGCGCGCGCAGCTCGAGCGGATCAACGGCGTGAAAGTCGGTGATTCCGAGAAACTTGAGCGTCTCGTATTCGATCGGAAGCCCGTGCATGTCCCAGCCCGGGACAAAATTTGCGTACTTGCCGTCGAGCAGCGCAATCTTCACGAACATGTCCTTGAGCACCATGTTCAGGAAATGGCCCATATGCAGCTCGCCGTTCGCGTACGGCGGTCCGTCGTGCAGAATCCAGGTGCCGCCCGACGCATTGCGCTCCAAGCGGCGCTCGTAGGTGCGGCGCTCCTCCCACCACTCCACGCGCTGCGGCTCGCGCGCCGCGAGATCGGCGCGCATGGGAAAATCGGTCTTGGGCAGGTTCAGGGTATCGCGGTATTCCATCACTCGCCGCTTAAAAGCTCGCCGAGCACATCGAAGTTTCGCTCGGCGGCGGTTTGGACGGCTCCGACGCGCTGCGCAAGCAGCGCGGCGAGCGCATCGCGCTGCGCGACCAGCCGGTCGACGAGCGCGTCGGTCGCGTCGTTGGCCGGGCGCTGCTCTCCCGGAACCCAAAGCGGCTCCAACGGGTATCCGAGGTCGTCGCACAGCGCGGTAACCTTTGGGTCGTAGGGAACGGCAAGGAACGGAACCGCGTACCGTGCCGCGAGCACGAGTGCGTGCAGGCGCATGCCGATAACGACGCGGGCCCCGCTCAGAATTGTAGCCGCTTTCTCCAGCGTGCACTCGGGCAGGAGCACCGGAGCCGAGCTGCAGGCGCGAATGACATCGGTCGAGACCGCGGCGTCGGCGGCGCCGCCGAGCGGGAGGAAGGCGGCGCGTACGTTGTGGCGCTCGGCGAGCCGGTCGACTGCGCGCGCCAGCACCGCCGTTCCATCGCGAAACGCCGCAACTTTGCGAACGCAGACTACCGCGTAGGCGCCGCTCTCGGGTCCGAGACCGTCGGTGACAAGATCGTCGCGCGCGAGCGGCTGGTCGTAGAGAAAGACCGGATCGGCCGTGCGTTCGACCGGCGTCTCGGGCAGGAGCGACTCGAGCAACCGCATCGAGCCTGTATCGCGGACGGTGGCGCGGTCGAGTCCGCGGCAGAATCGCCGCACGACGAAACGTCCCCAAAAGTCGAGCGGCCCGATCGATTGTGCGAAGATCATTGCTTTGCGGCCGGTGCGAATCGCTTCGCGCA
This sequence comes from Candidatus Cybelea sp., assembly GCA_049285355.1. Lineage (GTDB taxonomy): Bacteria > Vulcanimicrobiota > Vulcanimicrobiia > Vulcanimicrobiales > Vulcanimicrobiaceae > Cybelea. The sequence continues at coordinate 1,551 of JBAPZS010000415.1, forward strand.
GGATCGCCGTGTAGTAGAGCAGGCTGCGAAGGCTGGTGCGATTCTGCAAGAGGCCGCCGCCGCCCGAGAGCACGACGTCGGCGCGCGCGATCGCCGCACGAACCGCGCGCCGGTCCCAGCGCTGCGTCGTCTCGATGTGATACGAGGCGGCGGTGCGCTGCGGCGTTGCGGAGAGCACTTCGATCGAGGCCGACGGAAAGCGCCGGCGCACTCGCCCGACAATGACCTCGAGCAGCGCTTCGTCACCGAGGTTCCCAAAGCCGTAGTAACCGGAGATCAGCACGCGCGCGGTCACGTCCTTCGACAAGCTCAGGATGACATCGGTACGCGACGCCGATAGATCCAGATCAGCAGTACGCCGATGAGCGCGCCGACAGCCACCCCGTTGACGATTCGCAGCAGCGAGATCTCGAGTGGTGTGTGCAAGTGCGAGAACGTGTCGATCACGTCGCCTACACCGACGCCGATGCCGAGCGCCAGGAGCCATCCGATGGCGCGCCGGTGCGGCGGCAGCAACGCCGGCAGCAGCATTAGGCAGGGAACGCCGATCAAGAACTCCTTGAAGCGCGGGCGTACGCTCAGCACGGCGGTCAGCAGATGGCGCAGCGCGAGCTCGATGGGCGAGGGCGAGATCTCACTGTCGTTGCCGCTGCGCACCAGCAACAGCGCGCCGGCCGCGACGATCGCGATTCCGGCCAGCAGCTGATAGGCGAGCACCGGAGAGAGAAAGACGTCGCGCGGCCGCTGTATCCCCGAACCGAAGCGGCGATCGAACAGGTAGAGTACGAGCGCAAAGAGCGGCGGCAGCGCCAGGACCAGCCGCACGCCGCGAAAGCGCTCGATCTCCTCCATTGCCAGCGGGAAGCTCATCACGCCGACGACGACCAAGGCGCCGAGCAGCGCAACGCCGGTCGCCGCGAGCGTCCACCCCAGGCTGCGAACGAACTGCGTGCGCAGGTCCGTTGCCGGCTGCTCGTTCCAGGCGGGAATCAAGATTAGGAGCGCCGCGGTTGCGAAGAGCAACGCGCCGGCTAGCGCGATCGTCGAGCGGGCGAAGGCATCGTGATGGGTCAACAGCCCGGCGAGATAGAGCAGAATCGTCGTGGCGTAGGCGGCGATTGAGAGCCGACGGCTATACCACCCGAAAAACTCGAGCAGCAGCACGAATATCGACGGCACCGCGAGAGCGGCGAGGCCGACGAGGATGCGATTGTTCCCGCGATACTGCGGAATCGGCGTTGCACGGCCTAGTCGAAAGCCGGCCGCGCGCAACTCGCCGGCGATCTGCTTCACCATCTCGACGTTGGTGGCCTCGATCGAGAGCTTGCCGTCCTGATGCAGCCACGGGCGCAGATAGACGACGCGGATGTTGCGTTCGCGTACGCCGAGCGTGTAGCGGGCGACGGCCTCGTCGAGTTTGATCTTGTCCAGCTCAGTCTTGGCGATGGCCTGAACGCGAGCCGTGCGCCCGGGAATCAAACGCGCGAGCGTATCGTTTCCCTTTTGGACTTGACTCGGATCGTACGTTTCGATCGAGCCGAAGTTGAAGATGTGCCGTTTGAACGCATCGGCGGCATCCTCCAAATGATCCGGGTAACCGACGACCTCGTTCCCGAGCCCAAAGAAGATGATGGTTGAGACTTTGGGGTCGTAGTGCAGCACGTCGTTGAAGAG
>JBAPZS010000416.1:0-2913 GCA_049285355.1 Candidatus Cybelea sp.
CGGCAATTGGCGGCGGCGCGATAGCGCCCGATTCGAAGAGCGGGCCAAACTTTACGAAGAGCTGCGCGATCTGTGCGAGAGGCATGGCAGCCGTATCTAATCCATAGAATTGCAGCCTGCGGCGGTAAAAGGCGAAAAGGTCGAGCCGAACCTCGCCGCCGCTTCGCGCGGAGAAGATGACCATGCGGCCACCCTTTGCGAGCGAATCCGAAAGCATCGAGAATACCGGCGCGCCCACGGCGTTGAGTGCCACATCGGCACCGCGGCCCGACGTCAACTCCGCGACCGCTTTCGGTACGTCATCGGCGTCGGAACGTAACACGGCGTCGACGCCCATCGCATCGAGCGGCGCGCGGTCGTTCGTCGAAAGCACGAGCGCGATTGCATGGCCACCGAGTGCTTTAGTCAGCGCAACTGCCGCGGATCCCACCGCGCCCGCAGCGCCCGAGACGACCGCCCACTGACCGGCCTTAAAATCGCCAAGCTCGACCAGCGCGCTCCAGGCAGTAACGTATGGGACGCCCGCGGCGGCGGCTTCCTGCGCCGTTAGCCGCGAAGGGCGCGTGATCACGGCGTCTTGCGGTAAAATCATGTGCTCGGCATGCGAGCCGTCGCGCGTCATGCCCAGGATGCCTCCGCCGGAGCCCCAGACCGGTAAGCCCTTTAAATGCGCCGGTCCCTCGATCACGGTGCCCGCGAAATCGCGGCCGAGAATGCGCGGCAGCGTCGCGTGCGCGAAGCGCCCGAGCGCGACGCCGGTATCGCTCGGATTGACCCCGGCCGCCTCGATGGCGATCCGCACGGAATCGGACGGAAGTGGACCCTCTGGCACCTCGCGAACCTGCAGACTCTCCAGCGGCCCAAACCGGTCGATCTGCAGCGCTTTCATCGCTCTTTGGCGGCCGGCACGCGTGCGCTTGCAACCGGCACCATCCAAACCGCATATGCCTTCGGATCGCGAATGTTGGCGATCATCTGATCGAAGTAGGCGACTGCGCAATCGCGGCTGATCGATGTAAAATCACCTATTGGGTCGGCGTAACCGTCACGCCACGCCTCGATAATCGTTGCGAACGTCTCGCGAGGAACCCGTAGCGTGTCCACGACGATGTAGTCAATTGCGATCGCTTCCAAACCGAGGGCCGCGAAGATCCCGAACGTGTGCCGTCCGATCGAGAGATCGGTATTCGTCGCTCGGCCGAAGCCGGCGGGGGCTTCGTGCCAAAACTCGCGCGGGTCGAGCGCCGCCCGCTCGAAATGCAACATTCCGTAGTCCTCCACGATGAGGTGCAGGTAGCCGCCGGGGCGGGTCACGCGAACGAGTTCGGCGATGACACGATCCGCCTGCGGAATCGAGTGGAGGACGTGGCGGCAAATCGTCAGATCGAACTTGCCCGCCGGCAAATCCAGTGCGAAGATGCTTTGATGCTCGAAAGTCAACCGCGGCGCGAGATCGGCGTACCGCGTTCGCGCGAGCTGTAGATGATGGTCGAGAATGTCGACCGCCAGCACGCGGGCGCGAGGGAAAAGGTTTGAAAGGCGCGAGGCACCCTCGCCCGTACCGCAACCGGCATCGAGGAGATATGGTTCGGGCGGCATCGCATAGCGTTGAAGCAGCGCAATCTCTTGCGGCCAGATCGCGCGCGCCTGCGCGTCCAAGTTACGCACCATGGATTCGTCGGTCATCTGCCGTACGTGCGGATTGAGGTCCATCAACGCATTGCGGCTGCCGCGAGGTCGCGGTCGCCCAGACCTCGGTCGGAGACGTTGCGCAGCAGCCCCTCGACCGCATCGATGACCGGCAATCGCTCGTGGTGAGCCGCCGCCTGCATCAATACGGCATCCTTATGCGCCATCTCGATGCTCCACATCGGATCGTAGTCACCGTCGGCCATGCGTCGGCCGCGGCCGCGAATCTGTCCGGCGGGATCGAAGAAGTCGAAGAGCTCGTAGGCCTTCTCGCGCGTGACGTCTTGCACTTCGCCGATGCGCAGCATGTCGTTGATGCCGCCGACGACGGCGAGGATCATGGCATTACCCATGAGCTTGTAAACGGCTGCGAGATCCGGGCGCTCGCCTACGTAGCGCAAGTCGCTGCACATTGCCTGCAAAGGCTCGCGCAGCCGCTCGAAGAGCGCGAGCTCGCCCGAAGCCAGCATCGTGCCTTTGCTTTCCAGCGCCATCGGCGGCCCCATGAAGACCGGTGCGTGCAGGAAGGAGTGTCCGGATTCCGCGAGCTTGCGGAGACGTTCGGGAACTCGCTGCGGCAGAACGGTCGTATGATCGACGATCGGGCATTGCGGGGCGATGCCCAAACTTGCGGCGTCCAATACCGTATCGACGCTCGCATCGTCGTTTAGGCAAAGATGGACGCGCTCCGCGCCCTCCGCCGTCTCGGCCGGGCCGGCGAAGGCGTGCGCGCCGGCCTCTTCCAAGGCTTGCGCCTTCGCGGGCGTGCGATTCCAGACGCGAACGGTCAAGCCGCGGCGGAGCATCGCACGGACCATTGCGGAGCCGAGCATTCCGGCTCCGTAAAATGCGACGGTTTCCATTGCAGTGTCCTAACTGCTCTTCGGAGCGGGGCGGCGCGCGAGTAGATTGAGTCCCGCGACGATGACCGCGGCCGCGAGCGCGTACCCAATTTGAACGGGGTCGGTCAGGAACTGCAGATTCAGCGTGTTATCCAGCGCATAGTCGCCGTTGCCGCAGAACGAGACGGCGAGCGCTGCAGCGATGTTGGCGGCGTTAAGCTCCCAGCCGCCGTTTACGACGAAGTAACCCTTTTTAAGGTGTACCGATCCAATGGCGACGAGCATAACGAGAATGATCAGCACCGGACCGAGCGCTCCGCCCAAACCGAGCGCCGTCAAAATGCCGCCGCCAGCTTCGCCGAGCCCGGCCATGAGCGCAAAG
>JBAPZS010000417.1:0-2725 GCA_049285355.1 Candidatus Cybelea sp.
GGTGCAGGGTCCGGGCAAGCTTCAGGAACTGCTTCCTTTTCCGCCGGCGCAAAGCGGCATGCTGCTGACGGAGAGGCTCATCCCCGCGCCGCAAGACGATCCTTCGTTTAAGACGGTCTCCTGTTCGATCGTCAGTTTCGGCAGCAATGACGGTATCTCTTTGACCGGTTCTCCATGTAAGGCGCCACCACCGAACTTTGTTGACAGCGGCCCGGTGGCAGACTTTGCGGGCGCTGCGCGAGAAGACCGATCTGCCGTGGTCCGTGTTAGCGTTGAACAGCAGAAGTGGTTCGCGGTTGGAACCTTCGAGATCGACGACTGGGTGGGCTTTAGCATTGATGGCGGCCCTGTAGTCGCACTCCCCGCAAAAGGTATTGAACCGGTCGTAGTAACTGCGCGGTTCCTCGGGCTTACCGAAGGGCCGCATCGGATCAGTTACACAGCGTACCAGGGATTCGACACCGACAGGATATCCGAAGGTGTTGTTTGCTTATGATGGCCACAGGCTGCGGCGGATCGCAGCCGCCTATCGGCGCGACGGGTGCGATGCCGCTGATTTCCCGGAGGGCCCTTTGATGTACGGCCGCGGCCGTAACTGTAAGCCTAGATGACTTATTCGAACTGCGACGCTGCGCTCACGCTAATAGGACCGCTCTTTATAATAATAGGTTCTTTTGTCGCATGCGTCGGCGTGCTGGCGTGGGTCAAACCGAACTCCAGCATTGTCGAAACTTTCGTTATGAGCCGCTATCCCACGGAGGAAGAAGCGGGACCAATCCTGAGTGATCTAGGGTTTACTCGAGAAGGGCTAGGCGGTCTACATATGCTGATGTTCCGTCTGCTCGGCCCGCTGATCGGGGCTGTCTTCGCGGTCGTCGGCCTATGGGTCACGATTTCGCAGATACATTGTGGGCTGCCGCTTCCAAGCGTCGGCGGACTAATCGGCCCTTTGCAGTTTAGACCGTGGCTTCCTGACCTTGGATACATCATCTTCGCGGGGATCATTGGCGTCTTGAGCGCATTTCGAATGCCATCGCCTTTTCGCGAACTCACCGTCATCCTCGCCATTTGCTTCGGCTTTGCTGGATCGCAGGCCGCGTCGTTCCATACCGGCATACAAGCAGAACGCTGGTTTGCTATTGGGATGCTGTGCGCACTGCTCGCAACGGCCACGTGGCTCGCAGCTCGCGCCACGCTAAAGAGGCAGCCCTCCTAAACGCTACTGGAAAGAAACTTGTTGGATCTGCTCGACCCCCGTGGTGACGCCCCGCGCCTCTGCCCCGCGCCCGTTGCCGCGACCGCCACGGTTCTTGCTTAGCGGCACAGACTGGCATACTCTAGGGAAATGCAGCGCCTTAGCGTTCCCGAAGTGATCGATCAGAACCCCGATGCTGTCGAAATACTCTGCGCTTGGGCCTTGCCGGGCGACGAGATTGGATTTGTCAGCACGAAGTTTCCAGTTGACGATCCAGCTGGGCTCGGAATCTTCTTTGCAGACTTGGCCCGACACTATTTCGAGGTAGCCGGGATGGAACGGGACTCCTGGCCCAAGGCTCTACGCAGGGTCGCTGATGGACTGATCGCCGAAGCCGAGCAGTAACCCCCGCGCCTCTGCCCCGCGCACGGCGTCCGCGATCGCCACGGTTCTCGCTTAGCGCCGTAGCGGCTTCGCTCGCATTGCAGCTGCGCGCGCCTCGCATCGCGGCGGCTTAGCTCGCAGACACTCGTAGCTTAGGTCGCGGCGGCTCCGATCGGCACGCCTAGCCGGCCGCCCATCGCCAACGCGCGGCTTGCCTTTTTCTTGCGCGATCAATGACTTTGTGATACAAAGGTATCACGCTTTGCAGTACAAAGAAAGGTCCCCGGACAAAGCGATCCAACGAGGGGATGAGGAAAATATGAGGCTAGCCCTTAGGTTGCTGATTTTCCCGTCGACGTGGTTTGCAGGGCTGCTGCTCATCGACTTCCTTTTTACCCACTTTCGTTCGACTCCGGGGATTTCGGAAGAGACAATCTTCTCCTCAGCATTTTTCGTATTTGCCATAGCCGTTGCGTGGGGCGCCGTCTGTCTGGTTGTCACGCGATTGACCTTGCGGGATCCTGAGACAAGAACTCGGAGCCTCATGTGGCAGTTAGAACTTGTTGCATTGATCACTTCAATCGTGTTGGGGCCACTTATCGCCGCAGGCTCGACTAGCGCCGTCACTTACGATCCGATCGGTGTAGGAAGCGATACTGGCGCGCCCCCCTGCGTGCCGACCGATGTCACGAGACCAGCGGATGACCGCGGGGTTGTCGCGACAATACGTGAGGTCCACTGCGTGGGAGACTGGGACGAACCGTCTACCTACTTCGTGTTTGTTCATGAGATCACGAATGCGCCAGATCGGCAAGATCTGGTGTTACGGTATCGTGGCGGCTGGGAAGGCGCCCAGTGGGGCGAAGCCCCGAACGTTGTGTGGATCAGCAATACCAGTTTGAGCATCAAGGGCGGCGGCAAAATTGAGCAGATCACCGAACAGCAGTCGCGAGCGCATGGGGTAGACATCGAGTACGCGCTGACACCAGCAGTGTGTCCGCCTGTTTACAATTCGCTGGAGCGCTTATTATGGCATTGGTTTAGTTCGTTTGCCTTGTGCGAATGGATGGGTTGACGCACGCTCTCCCGTCGTCCCCCGCTCTTCTGCCCCGCGCCCGGCGTCGCGCTCGCCACGGTTCTCGCTTA
>JBAPZS010000418.1:0-13886 GCA_049285355.1 Candidatus Cybelea sp.
GACCGGTAGCGGTCGTGATCAGCGCCTCCGATACGCCGGCGGCAACGACGGCCGGAGTCGAGTTGCCCTTCAGCGCGATGTCTTGGAAGGCGCGAATGATGCCGAGAACCGTTCCGAAGAGACCGACGAAGGGAGCGATGACGGCAATCGTGCCGATGATCGCGAGATTGCGCTCGAGCGAATTCAAGTGCTCCATAAGCGCGATCGAGAGGGCGTCGGTGATATCGGAGCGATTCTTCTCGCCCCGCCGGAGCCCGAACTCGAGGATGCGCGGCAGCATGCCGCGCTTCTTCTTACAGATGTCGATGGCGCCGTCGAGATCGTCGGCGGCAACCTTCGTGCCGATCTGGCGCAGCAAGCCCTTCGTATCCGAGTGCTGCATTCGGAAGAAAACGAACCGCTCGATGACGACGGCGAGACCGATGATTGAGATAGCAAGGAGCAGCCACATATCCCAGCCGCCCTGCTGCATGAGACCCCAAAATCCCGAAAACACGGTGTTCTACCACCCTCCAATCGCTGTTGCTTGGCGGCGACCATGCGCCCCGTGAGGGCGACCCTTTGGCCTACCGCGTTCTAAAGTCCTGGTAACGTTAGCCGCTTCCGGCGGGCGCTCCAGAGGACGAGTTGAGGTTTTGCTTGACGAACGTTTCGATCTGCAGCGACAGCGCTTCATTGCCCGCGGCCTTGGCCTGCTGATCGGCTCGATCGAGCGCTTCCGCAGCCTTCTTCTTGGTCGTATCGTCGTGACTCGATGACCATTGCCCTGTGAGCGCAATCCCTTCTGCAAAGTTCGCTTGCGCGTTGTTCGGCTCCAGAGCAATTGCCTTGTCGGCATAGCTCTGCATCCGCTTGTAATCCGGCTTTGCGCTCTGCGCTACTGCAAACGCTGCAGCTACGTTGGCTGTGACGGCGACCTGGGGGTCGCCCAGTGCCGCGGCCTGATCGTAGTCGCTGAGCGCCGTCGTCGTGTCCTTGGCAGCCTGCGCCGCTTGGCCGGAGCGTATGAGGCTCACGCCCATCGCTCGGCCTCCCGCCGTGCTGTTCGGATCCAGCTGCTTGATTTGCGCAGCGACCGCCTGAGCGTTCTTCTGGTCGTTATTCGCCAAATACGCCTGCAGGAGTTCGGAGTTAATGTTGACCTTTGAGGCGACCGGTATCTTGGGATCCGCCATAGCCGCGCTCTGGGCCGCCTTGAGCGACGCTAGCGCCGCCGCGTTATCGCCGTTGGCCATCTGGGCGACGCCTAGCGCGAAGCGCGAGTTCGTCGTCGGTTGGAGAGCCATGGCTTTTTGTGCGTAGGCCAAAGCCTCCGTAGGATTTGAAGTTGCCCCCGCGACGGCGGCAGCCGCAAAACTCTGCGCCGCGATGGGACGAAACTGCGACCCGATATTCTCGACCTTATCGAAGGCAGCCGCCGCCGTCACAAAATCGCCGCCGTTGTACGCTGCGATGCCCAGCATCTGACGCAGCGACTCGTCGCCCGGAGAGTTAAGCAACTCCGATTGCGCTTTGGATTTCGCTTGGGCATACTGACCCTGGCGGATCAGCGCAGCCACCGAAGCGGCGGCGGGCGATAGCGTGCTGCCGGCGGGCAATCCCGCGCCACCGCCTTCGCTGCTGGTGCTCGCGACCGACTTGCCGTTGAATCGGAGGGTAAAATCGTAAAACGCCGTGACCGGCGTGGTTCCCCGATGCGCCGGGCGATAGGTCGAATTTTGCGCGATCTCCATGGCCGCCGCGTCATCGCCCGGGTTTGTCGAGCTGATGACCTTCGTGGCCTTGTGCGTGCCGTCGGCGTTGACCTGGACCTGCACGACGACCTTGCCGCTGCCCGCAATAGATTGCGACGTCGTCCCTTGCTTTATAAGTTTTGCCTCGGTGAACTCATTGGCATACTGCGCGAAAGCGCGGTCGGTTCCGACGGCCAGTACGATGACGGCGATTACAGCGGTTTGAAAGAAGCGGTTCATGGCGCACCTCACGCCCCGTTGGTACGAGGCGATTCGTCCGGCGGCCTGCGATGGCGCTGCAACGCCTCGACCTCTTTTTCGGTAAGCCCTCGTACTTGACCGGGCGGCAGCTCCCCCAGCTTTAGCGGCCCGAAGCGCGTACGCGTAAGGCTCAGCACGCGGTGGCCGAGCGTCTCAAACATCCGCCGTACTTGCCGGTTCCGCCCCTCGTGCAGCGTCACGTCCACGACCGAGTGGTCGCGTCGAACGGTAAGTACCCGGAGCTTCGCGCCGGCCGCTCGTCCATCGTCCAATGCGATCCCTGCAAGCAAGCCGCGAACCTCCTCGGGCGAGAGCCGTCCGGCAATCTCGGCCCGGTAGGTTTTATCGACGCCGAATCGCGGGTGCATCAGCCTGTGCGCCAAATCGCCGTCGTCGGTGAGCAGCAGCGCGCCGGTGGTGTCGTAATCGAGCCGGCCCACCGGAAAGACGCCGCGCCGCTCGGCGACGAACTCGGCAATGGTGCGCCGCCCTTGCGGATCGCTCATCGTGGTCACTACGGCGAGCGGCTTGTTGAGCAACAGATAGGTCGGTGCGCCCGGCAACTCCGCAGCGACCCCGTCGACCTCGACCCGCTCACCGGGCTTCACGAGCGTTCCTAACGTGCGCACGATCGAACCGTTCACGCGGACGCTGCCCGCAACGATCAGTTCGTCGGCACCGCGCCTCGACGCGACGCCCGCCCTTGCCAAGAAGCGATTGAGACGCATGCCGCGCCGCGGCTAGTACTTGCCGTTACCGGAGTCTTCGTATCCCCGATTCATCGAAAGCGCTTCCTTGGTGACGGTCTGCAAGAACTCTTCGTTCGTGCGCGTTTGCGCCATCTTATCCAAGATGATCTCGGTGATGTCGCCGGTATTGAGCACGGCCGTCGCGCGACGGAGCATCCAGATTTTCCGCATCTCGTCGGGCGTGAGCAGGAGCTCTTCGTGCCGCGTTCCAGAGCGTTTGATGTCGATCGCCGGAAAGACGCGCGACTCGGCGAGCTTCCGGGTGAGATCGATCTCCATGTTACCGGTGCCCTTGAACTCTTCGAAGATCACGTCGTCCATCTTGGATCCGGTCTCGATGAGCGCGGTCGCAATAATCGTCAGCGAACCCCCCTCTTCGATCTTACGCGCCGCGCCGAAGAATCGCTTTGGCTTGTGCAGCGACGCGGTGTCGAGACCGCCCGAAAGCGTGCGTCCCGAGCTCGCGACGACCTGATTGTAGGCCCGCGCGAGGCGGGTAATCGAGTCGAGCAGGATCACGACGTCTTTTCCAAGCTCGACGAGCCGCTTGGCGCGCTCCATCGCGAGCTCGGCGACCATCGTGTGGTTCTCGGGGTGCTCGTCGAACGTCGACGCTACAACTTCGCCGTCGATCGTGCGCTGCATGTCGGTAACTTCCTCGGGCCGTTCGTCTACGAGCAGCGCGATGATGTGCGCATCGGGATGATTGATGGAGATCGAGTTGGCGATGTTCTTGAGCAGCGTCGTCTTACCGGCCTTCGGCGGCGAAACGATGAGCGCGCGCTGTCCTTTTCCGATCGGTGAGAAGAGATCGATGACGCGCGTAGAGAGCTGCGTCGAACGCACCTCCAGCTTGAAGCGCTCCTGCGGATAGATGGGCGTTCCCTTTTCGAATAACCGGCGACCCTTGATCGCCTCGGGATCGAGCTCGTTGACTTTGTCTACGCGAATCAGGCCGTAATATTTTTCGCTCTCCTTTGGCCGGCGCGCTTGGCCTTCGACCATATCGCCTCGTCGCAGTTCGAACCGCCGAATCTGGGACTGGCTGACGTAGATGTCGTCGTTGCCGATGTAGTATCCGGCGCGGCGTAAGAAGCCGTAGCCCTCCGGCAGAATGTCGAGGATACCGCTGCCAACCTCGATGCCCGAGCGCGCGGCCTGACCCGCAACGAGCAGGGTGACGATCTCGTCTTTCTTGAGCTTCGCAGGAGCCGGAATCTCGATTTCCAGGTCGCTCGCGATCTCCATCAGTTCGGTCTTAGTCTTTTCGGAGAGTTGAGCGGCGGTCAGCATCGGCGGCATTTCGACCTGCGGAAGCTGTTCGTGCATCGCGCCGGGATGTTGGCCAAAGTGATGGCGCCGGCGTGGCCGGCGGCGGCGTCCGCCCGCGCCTTGCGGCGGGCGCATATCGTTACTCAGGCGGTGCTCGACGTTGGGACGGTGTTCGGTTTGCAGATGCGTATCTCTCTCATAGAGTCGTGCACGCCAAACTTCGAGAATCGAGGGCGAGGCTGCCGTCGCATTCAGATCGGTGACGTGAACGTGAGGATGTCAAATAATGTCACGGCTGTCAAAGACGACCGCTACGCGACGCTCACACTATAGCATAAGGCCCACCGGCATTCAAGAAGGGCTCAAAGCGACGGGCCCGCTCACATAGGGGCTTCCGGCCACGTAGAATCGCAGCCGCCGATCCGCCGCTCGCGTAATGCCGATTCGCCGGCTCCGCCGCACGCGCGGAGGAGCTCCACCGTCGCGCGCGAGCCACAGGGAGCCCTTCGCGAAGAGATCGGCGCCGTCAAACGACCGATCGATGCCGAGCGCACGGCAGAGCTTGCCGGGGCCGCGACAGAGATCGCGCGCGAGCTCCACGGCTCGACGCTGCCGCATCAGCGCGCAGCCCTCGATCGGTTCGAGCGCCCGCACGAGCACCCCGGCCCCAATCCCCTCACATTCGCTCGAAAGATTAAAGCAAAAGGACGTACCGTAAGTTTGGTAGACGTACGCGCGGTGCGGCGGACCAAAGAGGGTTCCGTTTCGCTTGCTCTTACCGCCAAACGCATGACACGCCGGATCGTTCGGAAGGTAGGCTTCCGTTTCGACGATCCGGCCCGCAGAGATTCCGTCTTCGCTCTCGCGCACGAGAATGCAGCCCAGCAAGGCCTGCGCGAGCGCTCTCGACTCGACCGGCAAATTGCCGGAGCCGAGGCGCGTGAAATTCACGCCGCTAGGTTCAGCGCTACCTCCGCGCGAGCCCTTTGCATCAACTCGTCGGTCGCCCCGCTTCGAATCTCGTAGTCATCGAGTGCGTTGAGCGCACAGCGCAAGCGAACGTACGGCAGCGCGAGCGTCTCCGGTAGATCGCGGCGCGTCGTAACCTCCTCGACGAAGCCGGTCTCCGGCAGAACAAAGCGTGCGCGTCGGATGCCGCGCCGCAAGAGCGCGCGAGCGACGGTTACGAGCGCCGCGTAAGCGACGGCGCGTTCGACAAGCAGCGAAAGGCGCGCGATCCGGAACGGAAGCCGCATGACCTCGCGCCCGTGCGCATCGCTCAATCCCGCGTACGCGAGCCCCATCCCCCCAGGGCCCGCCGCGTATCCGATCGCTACCTCGACCGGCGCCTCATCCCGCCTTTGCATCGCATATGCCTCGCCCCTATTATATGCGAACGTACGTTCGTAATCAAGCGATTTGGGCGGGCCGCAGCAGGCTATCGTAAAGGGCGAGGATGCGATCGATCTGGAGCTCGACCGAGAATCGTTGGGCGGCGCGGCGCGCGGCGGCCACGCCGTCGGGGTCGGGAGCGCCCCGTACCCCGCCGAAGGCCCGCGCAAAGTCCGCGGCCGTTGGCGGAATCAGCCTTCCCGCACTCGCGAGCACGTCGCGGTTCTGGATCGCGTCGGCAGCGATCACGCTCGCGCCGGCAGCCAACGCCTCGGCCAGCACGATGCCCTGCGTCTCGGTCGTGCTCGGCATCACGAACGCATCGGCACTCGCGTAGAGATCGGGAAGATCGCGACGGGCAACTACTCCCAAGAAGCGGGTTCGATCGGAAAGCCCCAGTACGCGTGCCCGCTGCTCCAGCTCTTGGCGCAGCGGGCCCTCGCCGGCGACGACCAGTTTTAAAGAAGGATCGCCGGCCAGAGCGAGTGCCTCGAAGAGCAATTCGAGGTTCTTCTCCTTCGCCAAACGGCAGACGCTTAGCAAGAGCCGGTCGTTCGGGCGAACGCCGATCGCTTCGCGTACTTCGGCGTTGCGGCGCCCGGCTCCGAAGAACTCGACGTCGATTCCGCTGGGAACCGTTTCAATCCGTGCGGTCACGCCCAACTCTCGAAGCCGTGAAGCCATCGCCGCCGTCGGCGCGATAACTGCGTCGGTTAAGTTCGCGAAGGTTCGGGTGAGCGCCGATGCGGCCTTACGCGTTGCATGCACTTCAAATGGGACGTAGTGGGCGTACGCTTCGAGTTGCGTATGATACGTGTAGACGAGCGGCATTCCGTAACGCCGTGCGTAGTGCACGCCCATCCAACCGGTGACGAACGGCGAATGCACGTGAACCACGCTGAGCCGCTTCACGACCGAATTCACATCGCGCCGGCTCACGAACGGAACGATTAGCCGATAGGGCGGTCGCGCCGGCAGCGGCAGCGAGGGAATCCGCACCACCGCGTCCTCGGGTCCCACCGTTCCCGGCATCTTTGGCGCGAAGCAAAAGACCTCGTGGCCTCGGCGCTCGAGACCGGCTTCTAGGGCCTCGACTGAGGAGACCACGCCGTTAACGGCTGGCCGGTAGATCTCGGTGAAAAGGCCGACGCGCAGGCGTTGCACTAGCCGCCTTCCTTCGCTTCGTGATTGGTTTGCGCCCGGCAAAAACCGAGGCGAGCAGAAGCAAGCGACCCCAAGGAGGGACCTCCTTGTCATTGTTACTTTTGGCATATTTTCGGCTCGAAAATGGTGTGCTATAGTGCCCGGGTCAGAACCGAGCCTCCCTAGGCGTCTCCGTCGGATCCGTTCCCAGCGGCCGCCAGCGCCGCTCCAAGATACGCGACTCGCGTGCATCGTACGCTCCTCTCGGGTGTTGAGCTTAGACCTTGCAGCGATTCGGGAAGAAAGGAACACCGGATTGATCGGACGCGTGCTCAGCGCAATCTTTCTCGTTGTAAGTTTTGCCCTAACCCCGGCGTTGGCCGTGACCACCGTCACCTACGACCATGGCGTTCTCACTTGGGAGCGCTTCGAACGGAGGAGTCTCCCGCCGAAGACCATCGCCCGGTTCTCACCAACCCTCGCTCCCGGCCACTCCAAGCTCGTCTCCCACGGACAGGCTGGGCTCGTCGTAGTCGCGGTGCGTTATACGCAGCGCGACGGCGGTCCGGTGCACCGGATGCTCCTCTCGAAGACGCTGGTTCGGAAACCCAAGCCTCGCATCGTCGCCGAGGGAATCGAGCCGGGCACGCTGGCAGCCTTTGAAGCTCGCGGATTGACGCAGATGGTCTCCGTCGCTCACGGCGCGATCTCCATGTTGATGGTGGCCACGGCGTACACGGCGGGGAGTGCCGGCGGAAGCGGTAGGACCGCCAGCGGCCGGCGAGCGGGTTACGGCATCGTGGCCGTCGACCCGCGCGTCATCCCGCTGGGAACGCGACTCTACATTCCCGGTTACGGTTGGGCCATAGCCGGCGATACCGGCGGCGACATCGTCGGCAACCGGATCGATCTCGGTTTCGATTCCTTGCGCGGGGCCATGACGTTCGGCCGACGCGACATCACCGTTTACCGCTTGAAGTAGCGTAAAATACCGGGGTGACGAGCCCCCGTGCATTGCTCGCTAAGGCGGGGCTTCGCCCTAAGAAAAGCCTCGGTCAGAACTTCCTCGTCAGTCCGTCAACGGCGGTTCGCATCGCGCGTCTGAGTCTAACGGGCGCGCCGCCGCGGTCTCGCACGCTCGAGATCGGCGCCGGCACCGGCACGCTCACCCGCGCGCTCGTTGCCGAAGACACGGAGCTCACCGCCATCGAGATCGATCCCGCACTCGTCGAGGTGCTGCGCTCGCGCGAAGATCTCGGCTCGGCGCAAATCGTGCAAGCGAATGCGCTGGACTTCGATTACGGCAACTGGTCGCGCGGCGAGCGCTGGCGCGTCACCGGCAACCTTCCTTACAATATCGCAACGCCGCTGATGCTCCGCTTGATCGAGATGACGCCGGGTCCCGACGTTCTAACGATTATGGTGCAAAAAGACGTCGCCCAACGCCTGGTCGCGTCGCCGGCGTCACGTGCTTACGGGAGCCTGTCGGTCGCCGTGCAATATGCGATGTCCGCCGAGTTGCTCTTCACGGTGGCGCCGCGGTCATTCTTTCCGGCCCCGAAAGTCGACTCGAGCGTCGTTCGGCTGGTGCGCCGAAGCGAGCCCGCGGTTGCGGTGCACGATCTATCCCTTTTCTGGAAGGTCGTGCGCGGCGCGTTCGCGTACCGGCGCAAGACGCTCGTCAACAGCCTTGCGCTCGCACTCGGTGTCGATCGCGCGACCATTGGCCGGGCGCTAGTGTCTTGCAACCTCGCCCCGGAGCTTCGTGGTGAACGACTCGACCTCGGCGACTTCGCCCGTCTGGCCGACGCGCTGGCCCAAGGATAGCTTTACAGGCTTCGGGACGTGGTTGCTCGCCGGCTTCATCGCCGCTCTCTTCGTCGGGCTGTTCTTTCTCTCGGTGAAGACCCCGCCTCCCAAGCACGTCGATCCCCTCGAGTTCGATGCGTTGATCGGGTTGCAGTTCGTGCTGGAAAGCATCCTGGTTGCGATCGTGCTCGTTGCACTGCCCTCCATCTCGAAGTTCAGCCTGCGTGACCTTGGGTTTCGCCTGCCCAGGCCGAGCGACTACGCAACGATCTTAGTGGGTGCGCTGCTCATGGCGGTCGTCTCGAACGGCGGCGCGTCCTTGATCGACTACTTCGCGCACAGCACGCATCAACAAGATATCGTAGAGATCTTCAAGGGTCTGCACAACCCTGCGACTGTCGCGATCTTCGCCATTTTTGCGATCCTCTTTGCCCCCTTCGCGGAGGAAACGTTCTTTCGGCTGCTCTTCTTCAATCTCGGTCTGCGGTACGGCGGATTCTGGGCCGGCGCGGTCCTCAGCGGCGTGCTCTTCGGCATTGCGCACGGCGACGTCTTCGCGGCAGTCCCGCTCGCGCTGGGCGGCGCTGTCCTATGCGGGGTGTACTATCGCACCCGGAATGCCTTCGCGCCGATGATCTCCCACGCGCTCTTCAACGCGCTATCGATCGTTTTGCTTCTCGTTGCGCCCCAGATCACTCAATAAGCGCTCGCACCGCATCGAGAACCGGCTCGGCACCGATCGCCGGCGCGTCCAGGTAGACGAGCCGGTGCCGCAGCGAAGGCGGTTTGCTCGTCGTTGCGATGCGCCGATCGAATCCGCGATCGCGGACGTACTTGCCGACGAGGTGGATTGCGTTGGGATTAGGCTCGTCGTACCAGTCGGGATGGTGCGCGAGCCATAGACCGATCGTCGGGACGCCGCCGCGAGCCAAGATAAAATGCAGCGGCCCCGCGGGAACGCCGATGAAGAGGTTGATGCGCGCGGCAAATGCTTTGAAGAGCCGCCCGAAAGGCTCGTCTAGCCCGGCGAAGAGCCTGCGAAAGCCGACGACGCCGTCGCCGAGATCCTCGTCGTCCATCGAGACGACGCTCCAACGCGGATCGTGACGCCGCAAGGCGGCAACGAAGGCGGACGCCTCGCTTGCGTCGCCCCAGTTCTTGCGGGCCGCGGTGACGCCGGCTCGCGAGATCACGCAAAGGGGCGCGCTTGCCGGAAGAAGTTGCGCTAAACGATCTTCGACGCGGCGGCGCGTATGCTCGGGCGCTTCGAAATCGATCGCCGCCCGCAGCGATACCGCGAGATCGACGGATGCAAGCCGTTCGGAACGCACGAGCAATCGCGCGAGGTTTCGTGCCTTCGTATGAAAGGGATAGGCCGTGCGGCCCTCGGTCTCGGGGTAATCCGTCCACAGCACGCGCTCGGGCGCAAACGCGGCGACGGATTCGAAGAGCGGCCCGGGCAGCTGCAGCTGCACGTCGCGACCGTCGCATCGGCGCAAATCCATGCCCAAGTGACGCGCGCCGAGCGCGGCGCCGTCATCGGGAGCGCGCTCGCCGCTCGCGATCGCGTTCACCGCGGAGCTGCCTTCCATCACGCTCACGTAATCGTCACCGAAGCGAGTGATCGCGTATTGGTTCGACGGCTCGAGCAGCGGCGCGAGAACTCCGAAGTGAACCCAGTCGCCCAGTCCGTGCGGCCAGTAGATGAGCACCCGCTCGTCGCGCAGCGCGGCGAAGCGACCGCGATCCTCGCGCATCGCGCCGATGGGACCATAACTCTGTACCGTCACGGCTGCGCCGGCACGCCGCCGCAGAGCCCCGCCGGCATTCGTCCGGAGAGACTGCCGAGAAATGCGCGCGCGTCTCGATCGTACGCGGGACACGCCGAAGCGCGCGGATCCGGATGCGGATCGAGCCGCACCGCAGGATTCGATGCGGCAACGGCCCACACGCCCTCCTGCCCGCGAGTAAGAAACGCGGGCCGTCCGTTATCGCGAAGCGCAACCGCTCGCGCATAGGCATCCCACGCGACGATGTACGGCCAGCGACCCAAGTGCAGCACCGTGTCGTTAAAAAGCAGCGTCGCAACGAGCGCGCACGGAATCATCGCTCGCGCGAAACCCGCGTAGCCGCGCATCCCGAAGGCCGCGGCCACGGCGGTTGCCGCCAGCAGCGGCGCGGTGTAATGGGAGCCGACACGGCTCGACTCGTAGTTCCACGGTTGCATAAAGACGATCTCGGCAAGCAACGGCACGCCGAGCAGCAGCCATCGGCCGATTGCCAACGGCGCGAAGGCGAAGGGTGCGAGCAGCAGTGCGATCAGCGCGAGTTTGCCGCCGGCGTTCCAGATCTGCAGGCCGTATTGCGGATCGTTGGGATGCGCGCCGCTCAAGCGTTCGACGATAAAGAAGCCTGCGCCGGCCACGACCGCTGCCGCGCCGACTCCGAACCCGATCCGGCGATCCCACCAGAGTATGCCCGCGATGCCGAACCACAGCACGAAAAGAAGCTCATCTTCCTTTAGCCCGGCCAGCAACGCCGCCATCAGTACCGTCGGCCACAGCAGGCGCTTACGCGCAAATAACGCACCGGCGAAGGCAACCAACGGCACGAATACGTTCTCGGAGAAGTTGTCGTAGCTAAGCCCCTGCGTCGCCGGCGAGAGCAGATAGGCGATGCCGAGCAGACTTGCCGCGCGCGCGCTTACTCCCAACTCTCGCGCCAGGAGCACCAGCGGAATCGCCGCCGCCGCAACGGCGATGACCTGCACCGCGATCAGCGTCTCGGCGCGCGGCACCAACGCGACCAGCGGCACGAGCAGCACGAGCGCCCAGGAATCGTGCACTTGCAGATGCGGCTTCCACTCGCCGTAGTTCCACGACGACCCGTGCTGCAAATTCACCAGCGTCTGCAGATACGTCCCGAGATCCGCGCCGTAGCGCAGCGCATAAAGCTTGTTCAGATCCAGCGCGATGTATACCAGCGCATAGACCGCGACCGCGATATACGTCGCTCTCATGCGGACCTCAGAAGGCGCGGAGTGACAGGCGCCCGGTTCCGGCAAGCGGGACACCTGTCATTTGGCGCCCTCCGCGCTCTTATTCTTTTGACGCCAGGTTTCGTCGACGATCGCGCGGAGGCGTTCGATAAACTGCTCGGGCGCGAACTGCTCCGAATGCGCGCGGAGGCGGTGCGAATCGAAGCGCGATGCGTCGAAGGCGCGCAGCGCGGCCGCGAGCGATTCGGGGCTCGCATCGTCGAAAAAAGTTCCGGTCTCGCCTTCAACGATCGTCTCCACCGCGCCGCCGCCGCGATACGCGATCGTCGGGCGGCCGGCCGCGGCCGCCTCGAGCGGAACGAGTCCGAAGTCTTCTTCGCCGGGAAGTATCGCCGCGCGTGCGTTCCCGAGCAGCTCGTTGAGCCGCGCATCGGAGATGTAGCCGAGCATCGTCGTGGTCGTGCCACGCGCGAGCTTGCGCAACGACGGTTCCGCCGGGCCGCTGCCGGCCACGAGTAGCGGGACGTTAGCGAGCGCCGCGGCGCGAATCGCGAGGTCGACGCGCTTGTACGGCAGCAAACGCGAGGCGAGGATGAAATACTCGCCCTCGCCCGGACCGACCGTGAAGCGCTCCACATCTACCGGGCAGTGCAGCACCACCGAGTCGCGGCCGTAATACTTGTGAATCCGCTCCGCGACATTTTTTGAATTGGCTACCAGAACCGTGGGCAGCAAAGCTGCCGCGCGATCCCAGGCGACTAAACGATCGATCGCGGGTCGCGCAAGGCGCATCGGCGCCATCTTGCCGACGTACTCATCGTACGCAAACGCGAATCGGCTGACCGTGTTGACGTAACACACGTGCACGGCATCGCGCGAAACCCGAACACCCTTCGCCCACGAGGTTGTCGAGCTGACGATAGTGTCGTAGGCGGAGAGATCGAACGATTCGAACGCTCGCGGGTAGAGAGGCGCGAGCGCTCGGAAGAAACGGTTAGCGTATGGGATCCGCGCGAGGTAGGAGCGCCGTACGCGCCGCGGAGGAAACTCCGCTGCGAAGGTGCGCTCGTCGTAAAGCGCCGTGTAGATCGGCGCCTGCGGCCACGCTTGCGCCATTCGGGCAAAGACCCGCTCTGCGCCGCCGCGCTGGTTTAGGTAGTCATGGACGAGCGCAACGTTCACCGAGGTAACGAGGCTCGTTTAATCTTGTAAGTTCGTACCGCGAGGTAAGACTAGCGCAATAGTCGGGTTGCCCAAATACGTACGGGCGACCCGCTGCACGTCTGCCGGCGTCGTGGCGGCAATCGCAGCCAAGGTGCGATTGATGAAATCGGGCGAGGTGCTTTCGCGCGAAAATACCGCGGCGAGCCAGGTGCGCGTTTCGAGCGTCGTCGCGTCGTCGGCGAAATCGCCGGCCGCCTCGGCTTTGAACTCTTCGATGGATCCTTGCAGCTGCGTCGCGGCAAGCACGTTGACGACCGAGAGTGCCGTTGCAAACGTGCGAGTGGGATTACCAATTAACCCGCCGTTGACGTAGAGCACGAGGCTGGCGGGCGCGCGATCGTACACGTACACCGCGCCGACGGATCGCGAAGCAAACGTCGGCGATACGACTCCGGGAACCTGCGCGATGTCGGATACGGTCCGGCGCAGAAAGGCCGCCATCACGAGCATCGGTCCGAAGTCTCGGCCATCCACGTTCGGCGCAGGATACTGCGCGATCAGCCACGGCGATGCGATGTCGCGGTGCGTAATGATCTCGTGCGTCGTTCCGCCGAGCGGCGGTACGTGCACCGCAACCGGCGACGTGCTTCCAACGGGCAGGGCGGAGGCGAGCTCGGAGAGCGTAGCGGGCGGGAGAGAATCGAGCGGGCCGGCGGCGCTAACGAGCATACCGCCGCGGCGGTAATAGGCGCGGTAGAACGCCAATGCATCGGCGGGAACGAACTCTGCGAGCGCGGCCGGCGTACCGAGTTCGGGAAGCCCGGCATTGGCCTGCGGCGACGAGGCCGCGTAGAGCATGTCAAGGCCGACCTGCAATGCGACCTGCTGGTTTGAGGCAATCTGCCGAACCAGCGAGGCGCGCGCATCGCGTATCGTCGCCGGAGCGAAGGTGGGCGCGGCCAACGCCGCGCGGAAGAGGTCGAGCACCGCCGGCGCGTCGATGGCGAGCGACTCGACGTAGAAGCGAACGTCACCGGGATCGACGGTGAAGTGAACCGAGCCGCCCCGCGCGGCGACTGCCTCTTCCAACGGCATCGCCGGCATGCCCACGGGCGTGCGCATGATCGTCTCTGCAACCAGCGCCGCGAGCCCGTTTTGCTTCATCGTTTGACGGTCGAGTCCGGCACGGACGATCGCCGTGACGCCGACGAGCGACTCCGCATAATCGACCTGGCGCACGACGGTCGCCCCGGCTATCGTGTCGACGCTCGGCGGCGGAATCGCCGGACCGGCGGCCAGCGCGGACAACGGCATCAGGGCTAGCGAAAGCATCGCCGCAACGCCTCGAACGAATGCCCTCACTGC
>JBAPZS010000419.1:0-8570 GCA_049285355.1 Candidatus Cybelea sp.
GCTTAGAACCTCCTTCTAGCGAGTTAGAGCGCGCTTCGATCGGTAAGATCGAAGCGCGCTCCTGTTACTGCACTGAATCTAGGGTGCGCGCGAGCTTTAGCTGCAAGTTCCCGGGCCGGACCCAGCCTTTCGCCGCACGTTGGCCGGCGATACGCGGGGCCCAAGGTCTGCCCGGCGAACGGGTCTCGCATGCGCAAGGGCAAACCACCAGATACGATCGACGATTACGTGAGCGGCTTTCCGCACACCGTGCAAGCGTTGCTGCGCAAGGTACGGCAAACGATCGAGAAGGCCGGCCCGATGCGCAAGCAGCGATCAGCTACGGAATCCCAACGTTCGTCCGCAACGGAAAGAAGCTCGTGTGGTTCGGCGCGTTCACGTCGCATATCGGGTTCTATCCCGGCGTCGCCGCCATCGCGGCGTTCAGGAAAGAGTTGGCCCCATACAAAACCGCTAAGGGCTCGGTGCAATTCCCATTCGACGAACCGCTCCCGCTCGACTTAATCGCCCGGATCGTGAAATTCCGCACGAGGTGACGCGACAAAATGCGGCGCGCGCAGCGTTTGTGCTGGCCGCAATCGTTCTGCTGCTCCTGGTGGCCTTGCGCGCGCTGAGTCCCGAGTTTGATCCCTCGTGGCGAGCCGTCAGTGAATACGCCAATGGGCACTATGGCTGGGTGCTCTCGCTGATGTTCGCCTCCTGGGCCCTCAGCACGTGGGCGCTGGCGTACGCCATTCGTCCGCAGCTTACGACGATCGCTGGGAAGATTGGTTGGTGGTTCCTGATCGTCGCTGGTCTAGGCGAAGCCTTGGCGGTGTTCTTTGACGTCAATCAGCCGATGCACGCCGTTGCGGGCTTGCTCGGCGTCGCCGGCCTGCCGATCGCGGCAGTGATGATCAGCATCACCCTGGTGCGCAACCCGGCGTGGTCTCATTCCGGAAAGCTGCTGCTGGTGACGGCGAATCTCACTTGGATCGTTTTACTGCTGATGGTGGCGAGCTTACCGCTGATGTTCTTTACGTACGTCCACGCCGGCGGCCACATCCCGGCAACCGGAGAGACGCTGCCGCTGGGAACGATACTGCCTCCCGGCGCCATCGCGCTGGTCGGCTACTTCAACCGGCTCTTGGTCGTCGTCTATTGTGCGTGGGCGATGCTTGCCGCATGGCACGCCGCTAAGAACTAGGCCGCTGCGCAAACCTTAGGCAGTGCATCCACTCCTTGAGACCGGCTTGCCTAACACCGCAGAACGATCCACGCTCCCGACGCGTTATGCCTGCGGAGGCAGAGCACATGAGGGGTTCAGATTTTAGTCGCAGCACGTTGGTTTTGTTCGCGGCGGTTGCCGCGCTGGCGGCTTGCGGCGGATCGCCGTCGCTGATCGGCGCGCCCGGAGCCGCGCAGCCGATCGTGCGGCAGTCGTTGCCATTGCGGCCTATCACTCCGGCAAGTCAAACGCGCGCCGCGCTTCCGCCGAATCTTCTCTACGTGGCGCTAGGTCCTCCGCAGCATCCATACATCGGCGTCTTCAACGCGGCCGACGACTCGCCAAGTCCGAGTCCGGTTTATACGATCCGCCCCCAGAAGGGTGCCGGCTACGCGTCTCTCGCGGTAGACCAAAGCAACAACAACCTTTACGCGGTCGAACAATTCTTCGGCGGTACGAAGTTACAGGTTTTCGCATCGGGAGAGACCACCGCAAGGATCACATGCCTGTTTCATAATGGCATTACACCATCGGTGACCGGGAAGGTCTTGTATCTGGCAACGCTGTCCGACACCGTCATCGAGTACGCGCTTCCCCTTCCGGCCGGAAACAAGTGCCCGAAGCCGTTGCGGACGCTCACCGACCGACGGGCCAAGCTTCGGGGCCTCGGCCTCTACAGCGTTGCCGCAAATCCGCACGGCGCGGTTTTCGTCACCTGGCTTGGCCCGACGTCGAAACTCGATACGTTTGCCGCCGGCTCTAAGACGGCGCATCCCTACGCACCACTTGGCCGCTCGTGCTCAGTGGTCGAGATCGCAGCCGATGCAAAAGGAAACCTGGTCACGGCCGTCGGCGGAAACCGAGAAGGGAATCCGTGCTATATCGGGGTCTTTCGAAATGGGTCGCAGGTCCCAAAGCGCTTCGACGGCAGTATCCGCAATATCTACACGGGCTTTGCGATCGGCTTTAACGACACGGAACTCTTCGCAGAACGGTACGATCCCGCATCGATCGACGTGTATGACTACGATGCGCGGCGCGGTTCCGTCGGTCGCCGGCTGCGATCGTTCCCAGGCTCCGTTCACATCTCGAACATCGCAGTATTTTCACGTCAGTGAATCTCACCGCTAGCGCCGGGTCGAAGGGTCAGGATGACGTTACACTTTTTGGAGCCAAGCTTCGATCGCGGTGAAGAGTGCCGAATCCAAGTATGACGGCGTAAAGTACTCTCCGCCGGTCGACGTCTCGTCGGCCGGAAGCTTGATAAAAATGTGATCGTCGCCCTGCAGCATATCGACCGTTAGGTTGCGATGCGTCGCGGTGGCCGCTCGCACGATTCGCGGCGTATCCGAAGGCAAGACCTGGATATCTTTGGTGCCTTGAACGATGAGGATCGGACAGGGAACGCGAGCGATGAGCGCTACTGGGTCAACGCCGAGCGAGCTGCGCAGCCAGCGCGCCGACTCGCCGGACTTTTTACCCTCCGCGATCGCATCCAGCTCCGCCTTCTCTTCCTTGGCCAGCGCAATGCGATCCGAACCGGTCGCGTTGCGCAGCATCTGTTGCATCAGAATCTGTTCGAGCGGGAGCGCGGGCGGCGCGAGCAGGACGATCCCACGTAAATGACCGTCCTGGATCGCGACGCTCGGCACCAGTTCGCCGCCTTCGCTATGGCCCAGCACGTATATCCGCGTGGGATCGACTCCGGGTTGCGAGCGCAGATACGCGACTGCGTCGCGGGCGTCCGCGATCAACCGATTGCGGACCGGAAAGCTACCGCCGCTCTGTCCGCACGAGCGCTTGTCGTAGCGCAAGACCGCATAGCCGTCGTTCGAGAGGCGATTGGCCAGCTGCGCGAACACCTTGTTCGGACCGATAGTCTCGTCGCGGTCGTCGCAGCCGGTTCCGTGAACCAAGACGAATCCCGGCACGGGCACCTGTGCGCCTTGCGGCGTCGTCAGCGTTCTTCGGAAAATCGAAACGATCGAGCACGTAAGTGTTTGGGTCGAACCACAGCGTCGCGGCGGCGCCTTGCACGGTAATCGTGAGCGTAAGATCCTTCGCCGAAACACCGGCAGGCCGAGCGGTCACCTCGCTCGTCACGCTCGCGGGCACGGCGAGATACGAACCGCAGAGACAGGCCAGCGTCAGTTGCTTCGCTCCGGTGACGTGAAGCGTCGCCGGTATCGTTGCAAAGCCCGCCGTCATATTGTCGTTGACGAGAAACGGCGCCCCCGCGCCGGTGCTAATCGTCGCGCTCTGGCCGCCTTGCGTCAGCGTCGCGTCGTTGCCGGATATCCCTATCACGAAATGCTTTCCGCCCACGTCGGTAGCGTACGATTGCGTTTCAAAGGTTGCAGCGACGAGCCTGCGCCGGCTCGCCAAAACCTGTCCGAGCATCTCCCCATTCTCGTCTACTTCGATGTTGCCCGCATCTCGAGTTACGACGATCGTGCTGCCGCCGACCGGCTTTCCGCCGATGCTCGCTTGATACTTGTACGTCCCGTTCGGAAGGATATCGCCGCGCGCCGCCAGCGGCGCGAGACCGAGCAGAACCGGCGCGAGCGCGACTAGTACCAGTCGCACGTCACGAGATGGTCGTTGACCATTCCTACCGCTTGCATGAACGCATAGCAGATTGTCGGACCGACGAAGCGAAAGCCGCGTGCACGCAGATCGCGGCTCAGCGCCTCCGACTCCGCAGTCGTGACCGGGACGTCTTCCGGCTTGCGCAGCCGGTGACGAATCGGCTTGCCTCCGACGAAACGCCAGAGGTAGGCATCGAAGGTTTCGAACTCCTGTCGTACGAGGAGCAATGCGTGCGCGTTACCGATCGCCGACTCGATTTTCGCTCGATTACGAACGATGCCCGGATCGAGCATCATGCGTGCAACGCGTGCCGGCGTGAGGTTCGCGACGAAGGACTGGTCGAATCCGCCGAAGAGCCGGCGATAGCCCTCGCGCTTGCGCAAGATCGTTTCCCAGCTGAGGCCTGCCTGCGCACCCTCGAGCACCAAGAGCTCGAAGAGCGCGCGGTCGTCGTGCTGCGGCACGCCCCACTCCGCGTCGTGATACGCGATCAACGCCGGAGTGCTCGCCCACGGGCAGCGCTTTACCGTATGCGGCATCGTACGTTGAGGCATTGCAAGCCGCGCGCAAATCGCTTATGAGTAAGCCTATGCGCCCGGGCTTTACCAAACGGATACCGCTTGTCGCTGCCCTGGCGACGCTGGCGATCCATCTGGCTGCAAATCCGCATTATGGTTATTTCCGGGACGAGCTGTACTTTATCATCTGTGGTTTCCATCCGGCTTGGGGGTACGTCGACCAGCCGCCGGTCGTTCCCCTCCTAGCGGCGGGCTCTCAACTCTTCGGCCACTCCCTGTTCGCGCTGCGCGCAATCTGCGCGCTATTTGCCGCCGCCTCGGTCTACACGACGTGCCTGCTCGTCGTCGAGCTGGGCGGCGGCGCGTTCGCCGAGATCTTCGCAGCGGTGGTAGTCGCCGTAACGCCCGCGTTAATGGATTTTGGAACGAAGCTCTCTACCGATACGGTGGGCCTCTGGCTCTGGCCGCTGGCGGCTCTCTACGTACTGCGTATCGTCAAGGGAGCCGACCCGCGCTGGTGGCTCGCGGTCGGTACGATCGCCGGCGTCGCGCTCGAGAGCAAGTACACCATGGCCTTCTTTATGGCCGCGATCGTCGTCGCGCTGCTGATCCTTCCTGCGCGGCGCTCCCTCTTTACGCCGTGGGCCCTCGGTGGAGCGCTGCTCGCCATCCTTATCGCGCTGCCGAATTTCCTTTGGCAGGCGACCCATGGATATCCGATGTGGACGCTGCTGCGCGACGCGGCCGAGAATCTCAACGTCGTGCTCACGCCGCTGCAGTATCTCGCCTCGCAGCTGCTGATCACGCACCCGCTGCTGGCGCCGATATGGCTGATCGGTCTGGCAAGCCTGCTGCGCCGCGCTCAGACACGTTTTCTCGGCCTCGCCTACCTGCTCTTCATCGCGCAGCTGATCGTCCTGCACGGCAAGAACTACTACGCCGGCGACGCGTACTCAATACCGATCGCCGCCGGCGCCGTTACGCTCGAGGCGTGGACTCATGTGCGGGTCGCGTGGCGGCCGGTGCTCACCCTTTACGCACTGTTCGCGGGCATCGTGCTCGTTCCGCTGGTGATGCCCGTGCTGCCGGACTCCGCCATGGTGGCGTACGACCGCATCGCCGAGGATCTTATCTCGAAGCATATCGATCTCGCGCGCAGCGAGCGCATGCAGATCGGCGCCCTGCCGCCGGACTGGGCCGATATGCACGGATGGCGGGAGCTGACACGCACCGTCGCGCGAATCTACGACGGGTTGCCACCCTCGCAACGCGCGCAAGCGGCGATCCTGGCGAGCAACTACGGTGAGGCGGCGGCCATCGACTTCTTCGGGAGTCAATACGGTCTGCCGCCGGTTCTCTCGGGACACAATCAATATTGGATGTGGGGAACTCACGGCTACACCGGAAACGTTCTCATAGACGTGCACGGAGAGTGCGTTGCCGGCACGCATCTATTTCGAGTTCACCGCGTCGTCGAGCGCTTCAACAATCCGTGGGGACGCCCGTTCGAAAACGGCTTTCCGATCTCGCTCTGCGAGGGCATCGCGATGCCGCTGGCCGACTACTGGCCGAACCTTCGATCGTATATTTAGAGGATGATACTCAAGGCTGGGAAGGATCGATCGCACCGACGAGCGTCGGATGCACTCGATCGGCGAGACGCCACGGCCGCAGCGGCGAGACGATGTCATGCGAAAGCGGTAAACCGGTAAGTACCGAGAGCTCGACGGTATCGGGACGATGCCGGTGCCAGCGACGGTAGAGCCGGCGGATTGCGTAGTTGTTTACCGCGACCTCGGCGGCGTTATAGACGATGGTTACGTGCCGCGCGCCGGGACGGTTCGTTAGGGCTTCGTCGAGCACCGATCGTGCGATGCGATACGAGTGCGCGATCGCATGCGTTGCGTATCTCGGATATCCGCACGCCGCGATATGCCGATCGCGCAGAATCGGGTTCCACCAGTAAAAACGGTTGGGCATACGCAACAGGCGCTCCGCAAGCGTGCTCATCAACCGGTTCGGAATGCAGGCAATGCCGAAGAACGGCGCGATCGGCACACACCGATCGATCTCGTAATGTTGGCCGATCCAGGCTGCGAGCAGACCGCCCAGTGAGAATCCCGCGACGGTTACTTCGTCGCCAAGGTCGCGCGCAATCGTAACGTACTCAACCACTGCTTCGTAAAGCTCGTCCGAACGAAGGCGCTCGAGCGCCGTCGAAAGGCGATCGGCGTGACCGTGGCGCGGCAGGCGCGGCACAACGACGTTATGCCCACGATCGAACAGATCGCGCGCGACGCGTTCGAACTGTGCGGGGCTCGCACTCAGGCCGTGGAGTAACAGAATAGCACGCGGCCGCCGCCCACAGCCGTGCACGTAAGCGAGGGTTCGGCCTTGCGCGGCGACGCCCGGATGGTCGCGGGCGACGAGCCGCTCTAGTCGGTCTAGGCAGGTAGCCAAGGCGCAGTCCTTAACACGACGAGGCATGCATCTCCTCTCGGAGCAAGCGCGAGATCTCGTCGCCTGTGAAGAACGGTACGGCGCCCATAACTACGCTCCGCTCGACCTCGTCGTCGAGCGGGCCGAGGGCGTTTGGCTGTGGGACGTTGCGGGCAGGCGTTATCTCGATTGCGTGAGCGCGTACTCCGCGCTGAACCAGGGGCACTGTCACCCAAAGATCTACGCCGCCCTCGTCGAGCAGGGCCGCCGCGTCACGCTGACGTCGCGCGCCATGCGTAACGACCGGTTACCGGGATTTTTGGAAAAGCTCACGCGGATCTGCGGTTACGAAAAGGCGCTCGTGATGAACACCGGCGTTGAGGCCGTCGAGACCGCGATCAAGCTCGCGCGGCGCTGGGCCTACGCGCGCAAGCGCATCGCGCCCGACCGCGCGCGCATCATCGTCTTCTCGGACAACTTTCACGGCCGAACGATGGCCGCCGTGAGCGCCAGCACGACGCCGGAATATCGTGCCGGCTTCGGACCCTTTCTACCAGGTTTCGACGCGATTCCGTTCGGCGATGCGGAGGCGCTCGAGCGAGCCCTGACACCCGAGACGTGCGCGGTCCTGATCGAGCCGATTCAAGGCGAAGGCGGCGTCAACGTTCCCCCCAGCGGATTCCTCAAACGCGTTTGGGCGCTCTGCCGCGAACACGAAGTTTTGCTGCTTGCCGACGAAGTGCAGACCGGATTCGGGCGCACCGGCGACCTCTTTGCGTGCGATTATGAAGCCGTCAAACCCGACGTTCTGATCGTCGGCAAAGCCCTTGGCGGCGGATACTATCCCGTCTCGGCAGCGCTTGCAAGCGACGAGCTCATGAGCCTCTTCGAGCCCGGCGATCATGGAAGCACGTTCGGCGGCAACCCGTTAGCCTGCGCGGTAGCGGACGCCGCGCTCGACGTTATCGTCTCAGAGAATCTTGCGGCTCGTGCGCGCTATGCGGGCGCCGCGATCGTGCAAGGATTCCGCGCGCTTGCCTCGCCGCTGGTGACCGAGATCCGCGGACGCGGTCTACTGCTGGGTCTACAGTTGACGGTGCCGGCGAAGCGCCTCGCCGAGGCATTGCTCGAACGGGGCGTCGCGAGCAAGGAGACGCGCGATCACGTTCTGCGCGTCGCACCCCCGCTGGTGATCGATGACGACGCAATCGCCTACCTTCTCGAGCGCTTTGCCGACGCGCTTAGCTCGCTCCACGCTCGCTCTTGACACTCCCCTGCCCCGGCGTGATATGGTTGGCGGGCCGAAGCAGCGGGTCGTTCCGCTCACCGGATGCCCACGGGCGATCCGGTCTTCACCGGAGGAACTTACGGCTAGTTCCGCAGTGGGGTTGCTCCGGCAGCGCCTTTTTTATTTGGAGATGAGCTCATAGCAAGACCCCTGCGAGTTAACGATCAGATTCGCATTCGTGCGGTTCGGGTGATCGACGAAAACGGCCAGCAACTCGGAATCTTGCCTACCGAAGACGCGCTGGCGCGCGCACGAGTCGCCGGGCTCGATCTAATCGAAGTCTCGCCGACGGCGCAACCGCCGGTCTGCAAGATCGCCGATTACGGGCGCTTGAAATACGAGCAATCGAAAAAAGATAAGGACGCGCGTAAGAAGCAGAGACACTTCGAGCTGAAGGAAGTCAAGCTTCGGCCGAAGATCGAGACGCACGATTATGAGACGAAAGCGAGAATGGCGGAGCGGCTGCTGCTCGACGGGAGCAAGATCAAAGTGACGATCATGTTTCGCGGGCGCGAGATCACGTACACGT
>JBAPZS010000420.1:0-5166 GCA_049285355.1 Candidatus Cybelea sp.
GTACTAAACTCCGGGCTAATCGACGCTTGGGCCTCAGTTAGAGGCTGCCCTCAGGCTTTCCGTCGCAGGTGCCGTCTGGCGGCGGCGAGTTACGGTAGATTGGGCCCGGATGTGCGACCGGCTCGCCGTCTTTGGGATAGAGAATTACGTCGACCTTTCCGTTTGGTGTGAGCTCGCGTTCGCATTTGAATACATAATGAGGCTTGGACTTGACGTTTCCGCCGATCCACAGATCGAACCAAAGCTTGTGACAGCCGTTGCTGCCGCTGCCCTTATGGGGACCCGACGCGGCGCACAGGTCTTCGCGGATGAAGTACTGTTTGATGAACGGCACGTAGATCTTGATGCCGTACGGAATACCCTTGTTGTTTGCGCGCTCGGTCGCGAACGTGGTCGGATTGCAGTAGGTGCCGTCGCCGCCCGCATGTTTATGGATGACGCCGTGAGCGATGCCGTTGCCCGGCGGCGAGTTGTCGGGCCAGCCGTAAAACGTGATCGTTGCTTTGACCGTCGTAGGGTCTTGTTTGATGACGTAGCACGACGTGTTGTGTGCGCTGCCGGTCACGACCGGCGGAAGCGTGGGCGCTCCCAAATGTCCGCAGGAGGCTAAAGCCAGCGCGAACGCCGGTGTTAAGAGTCGGCGCGCGGTTCCATTCATGTGCCCGAATTTCTAAGAGCTGCTGCGAGGCCCTTCGGCCGGCCGGTATTCGTCGAGCGATTCAAGGCGAAGCTCGGTACCCAGTTCGGCCTCGAGCGCGGCGGCCTCATCGGCTCCCACGAGCGCTGCCAGATCCGGATTGAGGAGCGCGAACTCGTCGGCGGTCAGTGGCCGCTCGAGGCGGCGCGCAACGATGCGGCCCTCGCTCTGCAACGCGATGAGATGGGCAAGAATCTGCCGCGCCATCGCGCCCCAGAGCGGGCTTTGCTGCGGCGAGTAGATGCGGTGCACGAGATCCGGAATCGTGCGGTCGCCGGCGCGCAGTCCATCGAGGATCTGTTCTTCCCGCATGCGGCGATGGGCGATGTATTCGGCGATCTTGGCTTGCGCGTCGTAGACCACGGGGCCGTGTCCGCCGTAGATCGTACGAGCTTCGGCAAACTCAGATGCGAGACGCGCTAGCGTCTGCTGGTACGGACGCATCGCGCCGCCCGGCGGCGCAATCACCGTCGTTCCTTCGCCGAGGATCGTATCGCCGGTGAAGAGCGCGCGTTCCTCGGGCAGATAGAATATCACGTGATCGAACGTGTGGCCCGGCGCGTCGATCGTCGCGAGAGCGACCGAGCCCGCGGCAAACCCGGCTTCGAGCGGTAGATCGGCATCGTGGGCGACCTTACACTTCGGGTGCGCGTACACCAATGCACCCGTTTTGGCGGCAAGCGCGCGGGCTCCGGAGGCGTGGTCGGGGTGTCCGTGCGTCAACAGGATCCGGGTAATCGAGCATCCTCGCGAGGCCGCGGTCTCGACGAGCGCCGCGAAATGGCGCTCGATTGCCGGACCGGGATCGATGACGAGCGCGGTGCCGTCGCCGCAATCGAGCACGTACGAGTTCGTGCCCGACAGCGTCATCGGCGACGGATTCGGCGCCCGAACGAGCGTTACCATACGTTTTCGAGCGCCTGCGGAATCGCGAACCTATCGCCGCGATCGGCCGGCATGATCGTCAAGACCGGTTTGCTGCGAGCGTAGCGCAGCGCACCTTCGACGGAATCGAAGCCGCGAAGGCGCTCGAGATGTTTGATCGTCGGATAGACGAGGTGCATCTCGCCCGCGCGATGCAGCTCCAAGGCGCGTGCCGGTGCGATCCAAATCCCGTCGTGGGTCTCGTGCGCGTCGGCGCGCGCTGCCTGATTCGGCGGCGCAATCGCAAAGAAGAAGTGGGTATTGTAGCGCCGCGGCTCGGTTGCGGGCGTGATCCAATGCGAGAAGAGCGTCAGCGCACGCGCATCGGCAAACCATCCGTGACGTTGAAGAAAATCGGCAAACGTTAGCTCGCCCTTGCTCACCGCAACCCGCTCCGACGCAACGCGTTCCCAATCCACTTCTTCCAAAGGCTTCTCCGTGGGGCCGCGGGCGAGCAAGACGCCGGCCTCCTCGAACAGCTCGCGAAGCCCGGCGATCAGCAGCGTGCGCGCCGCCGTTTCGTCAATGACGGGCTCGCTGCTCGCTAACTCTGCCGGAATCGTTGCGCGGAACTCCGCCTGTAACCGTTCCGGCTCGAGCCCGGTCGTTCGAGCCGCGGCCTGCGGCGACGCATCCTGCGCGTCGGTCGTGCCGCCTGGAAAGACGAACGCATCGGGCGCGAAAGGGCTGCGCGCACTCCGGCGCGCCAGATAGACCTCGAGCGGAGAGCGAGCCAAGATAACCGTCGCCGCCAAGCGCATGTTGCTCACGGGAGGATAGCCTCCGGCTATGCCGCACGGAAAACCTCTCGATGCGAATAGCACTAGGCAGCGATATGGCGGGGGAGCTACCGGAGACGATCGCGGGTTGGCTCCGCGACCGGAATCACGAAGTGCGCCGATTTGGGGCGCTGGCGCCCAGCGCAGACGAAGCATGGCCCTCGGTCGGGCGATCCGTAGGAGAGGCGGTCGCCGCGGGTGAGGCCGACTTCGGCGTGCTCTGCTGTTGGACGGGTACCGGCGTGAGCATCGCGGCCAACAAAGTGCCGGGGGTTCGGGCCGCGCTCTGCGGCGATGCCGAGACCGCGCGCGGCGCGCGCGAGTGGAACGATGCCAACGTGCTCTGCATGAGCATCCGCGCCACCTCGGCCGCCGTCGCCGACGAGATGCTGGGTGCGTGGTTTACCACGCACCCCACAAGCGACCCAACCTACCGCGCGATGATCGGCGAAGTATCAAAGCTTTAGAACAGACGCTTTTCGCGCTTGCCCAGTGCGAAAAGCAGAGAGGCTGCGCGCTCGCGCAGCCTCTAAATTCTGCCGGGGCCGGAACGCAGAACTACCGCCACATTATCCGGCACTCGATCTCGGGCGGTTTCGGCGGCAGTTCGCGCCGTCCTGACCAGAGCCACGATTCTACCAAATCAGGTTCCGCTACTCAATACGTTCGGCACGAATAAACCGAGACAGAGGATCACGAGGGCCCAGTTTACGAGGTGCGAGGCCCAACAGTACGGGCACGGCCGCCGGGTGACGAAGAGCAACGAGTAGGCCAGCACTGCTGAGGTCGCCCCGGCGCCGCAGACGGCCAGGAGCAGAACGATCGCCGTTGCCGGAGCGTGAACGAACCAGACGCTAAAGGCGACCGCAGGGTAATAAAGCACGCCAAGCAGGGAGTTGGGAACGCCGAAAAGGCGCGCGCGAGGCGATTTGACGACGCTCGGGCCTTCGAGCTCGCCTCGCGCCGCGCGCCGGCTCTTGGCAAGCATGAAAAGCGAGGTATAGAGCCCAACACCGCATAGCACCGTGATTATTCCCCGTACGATCATCGCTTGATTCGCTTCCTCCGGTGCGCCGGCGCGGTCGCGTTGCTGACTGGTTCTTTCGTATTGGCGTTCCTGGTCATTCGCTACCAGCCGCGCGTCGAGCACGAGATTCGGATCATCGGCCCGCTGGCCTATCCATTGGCGATTGCGATCTTCGCGCTGGTTGCCTCGGCGCCGTTCTCGGTGACCGACGCGCTGGCCATTATGAACGGCGCGATCTTCGGGCCCGTTCGCGGCACGGCCGTGGACACGGTAGGCTTGGTCTTCGCGGCGCTGCTCGGCTATTGGATCAACATGCACGCCTCGAACCTCTTCAATCTCCAACGCTCGCTGGAACGGTTGCCCCCCTGGGTAAAGCGCTTTCCGGTCGGCTCCCCGGCCTTCTTACTTGCCGTGCGGGTTATTCCGGGTTTCGGCGGCACGGTCGCCACCGCGAGCGCAGCGGCCTTTCGCGTTCCGGTCTGGGTGCACGTTTGGACGATGTGCGCGATCGCCGTTCCAATCTGCGCGATACTGACGATCTTCGGCGATCGCGTCACCGTTGCGGTGCACGGTTACGAATGGCGCGCGCGCGGCTACGCACACCGTTACTGCATGACGCACCGCTGTCCGCACTTTCACTTTCGCACGCACTGGAACGAGTCGCCCTCCCCATGACCCCGAAGATCGTCGCCAGGCCATCCGAACTCGAGCACCTCTGCGCGCGCGTCCGCGAAGCCGGGCGCGTCGCGCTGGATACCGAGTTTCACGCCGAGCGCACGTACTCGCCGCGACTCATGGTGGTGCAGATCGCCTTCGATGACGACGCCGCCATCGTCGATGCACTCGCTTTATCCGACCTCCGAAATCTCGTGCTGGCGCTAACGCAAACCACCGTAGTTGGTCACGCGCTCTCGGCGGATTTGAAGATCTTCGCCGACCGCTACGATCTCGTGCCGCCGCGCGTTTTCGATACCCAGGTTGGGGCCTCGTTTCTGGGCTACGGAATGCAGATTTCGCTGGCCGATCTCGTGCGCAGCCTCTCCGGCGTCCGATTGGCCAAGTCGCAAACCGTGAGCGACTGGTCGGCGCGACCGTTCTCGGAGCGCCAGATCGAGTACCTCGTCGACGACGTCGTACATCTGCTGCCGGCCTATGACGTGTTGCGCCCGCGCCTGGAACAAAAAGGGCGTTACGAATGGGTTTATGAGGAGTGCGCGGAGCTTGGCGATATCGAACGGTATCGCCGGGACGAACGCCGGGCGTATCTGCGGATTACCGGTGCCATGCGCATGAGCCGGCGCGAACTGGGAATTCTCAACGAGCTCGTGAAGCTGCGCGATGCGGTCGCGCGCGAACGCGACCTGCCGGTGCGATACGTGCTGCCCGACGACGTCGTTGCCGGGCTTGCCACGATAAAGCCGGTGAAAGCCGACGACTTTGGACAGCTCCGCCGATTCGATGCGGGAATGAAGCGACAGCTTGGCTCCGCCATTTTGGAGGCGGTCGCGCGCGGTCAGGCGCTTCCCGAAGACGAGCTTCCGCAGCGGCCCACTCGCTCCGCGGCACCGGCGCGCGATGCGCTCGTTTCGTTACTCGGGGCCGCAATCGCCGAGATTGCGCGCGCGTCCGAACTTCCTCCGAGCCTGCTCGTTCCGCGCGCGGCACTCGAGCGCTTGGCGCGGGAGATCCCTGCAGATCGAGCGAGCTTCGAACGCGTTTTGGCGCTGCAGCCGTGGCGC
>JBAPZS010000421.1:0-4824 GCA_049285355.1 Candidatus Cybelea sp.
GGGCCACAATATATCGTGGTTGGCTCGGCATTTTTTGTAGAATAGGGTGACGTAGCGCATGAAGCACGAGACCGTCTGCGGGCTCGACATCGGAACGACCAAAACATGCATGGTCGTTGCGACTAACGGCCCCGCCGGCCTCGAGATCGTCGGCTTCGGCGAAGCGCCCACGCTCGGCATGCGAAAAGGCGTCGTCGTCGACCTCGACGAGACGATTCGCTCGATCGAAGCGGCGACCGAGAAGGCCGAGCGCATGGCCGGAATCCACTTTAGCGAAGCGGTCGTCGGCATCACCGGCGACCACATTCGAAGCACGAATAATCGCGCGGTCGTTGCCGTTTCCGGCGAGGATCGCGAGGTGACCTCGGGCGACGTCCGGCGAGTCATCGACGCCAGCAAGATCATCAATCTGCCCAGCGACCGGCAGATCATTCATGCGCTCCCGCGTTATTTCACGGTCGATGGTCAGGAGGGCGTCAACGACCCGATCGGCATGTCCGGGGGGCGCCTCGAAGTCGACACGCATATCGTTACCGGAAGCACGAGCTTCATCAGCAACGTGCTCAAATGCGTCGAGCGCGCCGGCCTAGAGACGCTCGGCGTCGTCTTCGAGCCGCTGGCGAGTTCGGCGGCAACGTTGCTACACGAAGAGAAGCAGGTCGGCGTGGTGCTGCTCGACATCGGCGGCGGCACGACCGACATTGCGGTGTACTCGTTGGGGAGCGCGATCTACACGGCGACGATTCCGGTCGGGGGGAACGTCCTTACCAGCGACATATCGCTCGGCTTGAAGACGACCCTGAGCGAGGCCGAGGACGTCAAGAAACGCCTGGGTGCCGGAGGAAACGGCGAAGCGTTCTCGGTGCGTACGCTGGATGGCCGGGCGACGCGGGAGCATACCACCGCCGAACTGCGGCAGATCGTGGTGCCGCGCGTCTTGGAGACGCTGCGCATGGCTCGCCAGAAGATCGTCGAGAACGTCCCGCGCGACCTGGTTCTGGGCGAGGTCGTGCTTACCGGCGGCGGCGCGCTCTTGCCCGGCATCGACGCGATTGCCGAAGAGGTCTTCAACTTACCCGTTCGTGTGGGAACGGCAAACACAATCGGCGGTTTAACCGACGCGATGACGTCTCCGCAGTACGCAACTGCGATCGGGCTCGTCGTTTTCGGCGCAAATGGCGGGGGCGACGAAGCGGGGCACACGAGGCGGCGCGGCGGAGTTCGCGCGAAAGTCCAGCGTTGGCTGGCGGATCTGTGGAACTAAACTTCTTTTCTATGGAGGAACCCGAAGAAATGGCTGACGTACGACGTTCCGTATCCGAACCGGAGCACGCGGCAACGATCAAAGTGATCGGAGTAGGCGGCGGCGGCTGTAATGCCGTGAATCGGATGTTGACCGCCGGGCTCTCCGGCGTCGAGTTTTTTGCCGTGAACTCCGACGTTCAGGCGCTGCGCGGTTCCTTGACCGAAAACCGCGTGCACATCGGCGGCGGCGAGACACGCGGCTTGGGTGCGGGCGCGAACCCAACGCTTGGTCGTGAGGCGGCCGAAGCCTCGCGCGAGGATCTCGCGCTGATCTTGGAGGGTGCGGATCTAGTCTTCTTGACGGCTGGAATGGGCGGCGGTACCGGAACCGGCGCGGCTCCGGTAATCGCCGAGCTGGCGCGCGAGTCGGGAGCGTTGACGATCGCGGTCGTCACCAAGCCCTTTGCTTTTGAAGGCAAAAAACGCATGCAGGTTGCCGAGCAAGGGATCAACGAGCTGGAGAGTAAGGTCGACACGCTCATCACGATTCCCAACGAGCGCATCTTACAGGTAATAGAGAAGAAGACGCCGCTTAACGAGGCGTTCTCCTACGCCGACGACGTCTTGCGTCAGGGAA
The DNA here is from genome assembly GCA_049285355.1 of Candidatus Cybelea sp. GTDB lineage: Bacteria > Vulcanimicrobiota > Vulcanimicrobiia > Vulcanimicrobiales > Vulcanimicrobiaceae > Cybelea. Next base: position 1,883 of record JBAPZS010000421.1, read on the forward strand.
TCGCGGGCATCAGCGACCTGATCACCCAGCCTGGTTTAATCAACCTCGACTTTGCCGACGTGAAGACGATCATGACCGACGCGGGCTCGGCGATGATGGGCATCGGCGAAGGGAGCGGGGAGCATCGCGCCGCCGACGCCGCCCAAAAGGCGATCGCCTCGCCGTTGCTCGAGACCACGGTCGAAGGCGCGCGCGGCGTAATCTTCAACATCACCGGCGGCCCGGATATGGCAATGTACGAGGTTAACGAGGCGGCTGAGATGATCAGCCGAGCCGTCGATTCCGACGCGCAGATCATCTTCGGTGCGTCAATCGATCCGACGATGTCGGGGAAGGTCCGTGTCACGGTTCTCGCGGCCGGCTTCGGTGCGAGGCGCGCATACCGAAACGCGCAGACCGGTTACGTCTTCGAGACGAGCAAACTCGACGCCGTCGCTCCGGTCACCATGGACGACATCGACGTCCCGGCCTTCTTGCGTTATCGCGGCTAAAGCATAGTACCAGGCCGGCCGGCTCTCGTTCGTGGCCTATCGCGCCCGCGTCTTGTTGGACTCGACGAGTCCGGCCGGAATACGCTTGTCTACGCTGGAGGTAACGTTTCCGCGTTTCGTTCTGGCGGAATTTAACACGCATCGCCAGTTCTGTCTCGATGGCGAAACGCGGCTTTACTTCGACCTGCCTACGCGAAGTAAGAACTCGGCAACAAGACGCTTCACCGTTACGATCCGCGAGCTCTTCGAGAAGTGGCATTATAGGGCGGCTCCGAGCGCAGGTGTCAAGCGCCAGGGCATCCGCGGCCGGCTAGCAGCCATGGAGTTGCGTTCATGCAACGAGGACACTGGAGAGATCTACCACACCCACATTCGAGACGTAACATACTCGGGACGCAAGCCGCTCTTTCGAGTCGCGCTTGATACAGGCCAGACCCTAGTATGTTCGAAGGACCATCGCCTTCTCACCCGTGAGGGATGGCGAACTCTAGAGAACGCCGTCGCGCTAGAACTTAGTCCTGGAATGCTCGCGATGTGGAGTAGGACCGCCGAGTTTGCGATGAACGGAATCGAAGCTTATAAAGACCCATTTTTGCTTGAGGGTATGCACGATGTTAGGCCGTCGGCGATAGTGAGACACTTCGTCGCCGTTAAGTCGGTAGAATACGTGGGCGAGCGCGATACGTACGATCTTGAGGTCGAAGGACCATACCATAACTTTGTCGCGGACGGCTTTATCGTCCACAATTCACGCAACTCGGCAAGCTCGCGAGCGATTCCGACCCCCAAGCTGATCGAGCGCGTTCAGGAGGATCCGGCGATACCGCTCGAGTGGGGGAAGAATAAGGCCGGCATGTCGGCCAGCGAAGCTCTTCCGGTTGATCGAGCCGACGAGGCGCACCGGGTTTGGCTCGCGGCGCGCGACGATGCCGTACGCCATGCTCGCGACCTTCTCGAACTGAACGTTCACAAGCAGGAACTCAACCGGCTATTGGAGCCGTTTCTTTGGCATACGGTTATCGTGAGCGCGACGGAATGGGAGAACTTCTTCAGTCTACGTTGCGCACCAAACGCGCAACCCGAGATCCGCGCGGCAGCGCTGCTCATGCGCGAGGCGATGGATGCCAGCGTTCCGGCACGGCTCGACTACGGAGAGTGGCATACGCCGCTTCTCCAGGCCGACGAGAGTGCGCTCGATCTCGAGGTGCGCCGACGGGTCTCGGCCGCTCGCTGCGCGCGAGTCTCGTACCTCACGCACGAAGGCAAGCGGGAGATCGAGCGCGACCTGGAGCTTTACGAACGGCTGCGCAGCGATCGGCACCTAAGTCCATTTGAACACGTCGCGACGCCGGCGCAGGATGCGGCGTTCCACGCAAACTTCCGGGGTTGGCTTCAGATGCGGCGCGAAGTCGAGGGCGCCTGAATCGTAACCGCTACCCAGAGCGCGGAGAGTAGCGCCGCCCACGAGGGCAGCTTGATTGCAAGCCACGCGAGATCGCCGGTTCGGCGCTGCTCGGTGTAATCGCCCCACTCCAACTGCACCAGATCGTTGGGAGCGTAGGCGTGAAGCGTGCCGGCTGCCGGCACGGGGAGGTGCGGCGGGAAGAGCTCGAAGCCGTAAAGCGCGCCCGCGATGGCGAGCAAGACCGGCCACGCTTCGCGCGCTCGCAGGCGCAGGCTCACCACAATCACCGCGCAGACGAAGACGCTCGGGAGAAAGAGCGCTTTCATCCCCCAAGCAGCGATCCAGGGGATGGAGAGGATGCAGAGCGCCGCGGCACTCACGACCCGCGACCAACCGGCTGTCCCGACCGCTAGAATCACGAGCGCCGGCAATGCAAAGCAGAGCTCTTCCTGGTGGACGAATGCACCTCCGATCGCGCAGCTCAGCGCCGGAATGAAAACAACCAGTTCGGGTCTCGCCAGCGCGCGACTCACGCGCGGCGCGATCCAAAGCCCGGCCACGACGACCATAACGTACGACAGCGTCCCAAGCGCCTGCGCCGGCCCGCCCGGCATACCGAGAAATGCCAGCACGTACGTCAAGCTATACTGAAACGGAAAGTGCAGCTCCGACGCTGCATGGGCGGGCAAGACCCGCGTCAGATAGCCTTCCGCCCCGGCGACGCCGACGAGCGCGACGCCGGCGATGGCCCAGCATAACATCGTTACGATTGCCGCCGCCCGCGCCCGCGAGAAAAAGAGTAGGGTCGCGGCAATGACCGGTACGCCCAGCGTCGGTTCGATAGCCGTGAGCGCGGCCAGGAAACCGGCAACCGCGAAGCGGCCGCGATGCAGCGACACGCCGCAAAGCACCAGAGCGAGCAGCGCGAACGGGACGATCTGCCCGGTGTTCAGCGATGCGTAGCCGGTCGAGAGCGCAAAGACGGCGGCGGCCAGCGCGACCGGGACGCCGAGTGCCGCCATCGCGGCCACGCAACCGAGTACGGC
>JBAPZS010000422.1:0-11043 GCA_049285355.1 Candidatus Cybelea sp.
ATCTTACGTTGAACGACGTCATTAACACGCTCCAGTCGAACAACCAGCGCGTGCCCGGCGGCTACGCCTACGAGCCGAACCGTCAAACGACGATCGACATCCGTGGCGACATTCAGAATCTGGACACCGTGCGGAATCTGCCCATCGTGACGACCGCGCCGTCGGCCGCCGCGGGCGCCAACTCGACCGGCGCGCAAGTGCAGAGCTATCAGGGTGGAGTCGGTAGTCTGCCCGGAATCATCAATCCGTGGACCGCGAGCAACGCGGTCGTTCGCATCGGCGACGTCGCAACCGTAACCGAGGGGTACGAGCCGCGTCTGCAATACGCGCACATCAGCGGCCGGCCTGGCCTCTTCTTATCGGTACAGAAGTCCTCGACCGGCAGCGAGGTGGACGCCTCGAACAACGTCCTCGCGGCGCTCCCCGAGGTCGAGCGCCGCTTCCCCGAGATCAGCTTCCGCGTCATCCACGTTCAATCGAAGTTTACCGAACAGCAGATCCAGATCGTAACGCGGACGCTGATCCTCGCGATGCTGCTGACCGCCATCGCGATGATCTTTTTCCTGCGTTCGTGGCGCAGCGCGATCGTCGTCTGCGTCTCGATTCCAACCTCTTTGGCGATCGCGATCACGGCGATGAAGCTGATGCATCTCACGATCGATACGATCTCGCTCTTGGGGATGTCGCTGGTGATCGGGATTCTCGTGGACGACTCGACCGTCGTGCTCGAGAACATCGAGCGCCACTTCAGCGAGCTCAAGCAGCCGCCGGAAGAGGCCGCCGTCAGCGGGCGCGAGGAGATCGGCGCCGCGGCGGTCGTGATCACGCTCGTGGACGTCGTCGTCTTTCTGCCGATCGCGTTCATCCAAGGTCAGGTCGGCCGGCAGATCGCTGAGTTCGGCATCGTCGTCGTCATCTCGACGCTGACCTCGCTCTTCGTCTCCTTCACGATTACGCCGACGCTGGCGGGGCTCTGGGCGCTGCGCTCGCACTGGAAGCCGTGGCGCGCCGTGGATTGGTTCGGTCACAAGTTCGACGATCTCCGCACGTGGTACACGCATCGCGCGCTTCCGTGGAGCTTCGCGCACGGCCGGTTCGTCGCAGTCTTTTGCGCCGGTACGTTTCTGCTCGCGTTGGGGATGGTCGGAATCGGTGCCGTCGGTGAAGAGTTTATTCCACCGGTCGATCGCGGCGAGATCTTCATTCAACTGGTCTATCCGATCGGAACGCCGATTCAAACAGTGGAAAAGGGCACCTTCGGGCTCGAGCAGCAGATTCTCGGTACTTCCGATACCTTCGCGAACACCGCGGTCGCGGGTGCGTACGCGGCGTCCTTCGGCGGCTTCGTCTCGCAGAGCAACGTCGGCCAGGTTCACATCTGGCTCAAAGACGATCGCAAGCACTCCACGACCTATTGGCTCGCGCAGTACAAGGCGATCGCGGGCAAGTTCCTTCCAAACGGCGTCCAAGCGGTCGTCGTGCCCTCGACCTCGACCCAGGGCGGAAACGCGCAGCCGATCGACTTTCTCGTAACCGACCTAACCGGCGGCGATCCGACCCCGTATGCACAGCAGGTCGTCGGGTTGCTGCAAAAAGTTCCCGGTGCGACCAGCGTGAACAGCACGGGAACGCAGCTCGCGCCCGAGATCTCGATTCAGTTCGACCGCAACAAAGCCCAGGCGCTCGGCATCAACCTCAACGACGCCGCGCAAGCGGCCGGCGCGGCCTTCGGCGGTAACGTTGCGACGCAGTTCGAAACGACCGCTGGGCTCGAGCAGGTTCAAGTGATCTATCCGCAATCGTATCAGACAAGCCTCGATGCGCTGAAATCGGTGACGTTGCGCTCCTCAAGCGGAGGTATCGTCTATCTCAGCGATATCGCGCGCTTCGTCTCCACGCCGACGGCGCCGCTCATCACGCGAACCGACCGCAACAACGTCATCCACGTAAACGCGAACTACGCGCCGAACTCGTCGCTTTCGGCGGTCGAGCGCGGCCTCATCAAGCGCCTCCCCTCGCTGCACCTTCCGCCAAACGTCGAAGTTCGCCCGGCGCCGCTGGGGCAGCAGGACTTCATGCATCAGACGCTCGTCGGGATGGGACTCTCGATGATCGTCTCGGTGATTCTCGTCTACCTGTTGATGGTCGCACTCTACAACAGCTACCTCTCGCCCTTCATCATCATCTTTTCGGTACCCGTCGCCGCGATCGGTGCGGTCGGCGCGCTCTTCCTGACCCACCGTACGCTCAATCTCTTCTCGTTGATCGGCACGATTTTGCTCATAGGAATCGCAACGAAGAACGGAATTCTGCTGGTGGATTACGCCAACACGCTGCGCGATCGCGGTCGCGATAAACTTACGGCGATCAGAGAGAGCGCGCACACGCGATTCCGGCCGATTATCATGACGAGCTTTTCGGTCGTGGCAGGGAACCTGCCGCTGGCGCTGGCGCTCGACCCCGGCGCCTCGTCGCGCTCGAGCCTCGGCATCGTCGTGATCGGCGGCGTCTTGAGCTCCTTGGTGCTGACGCTGCTGTTGATTCCCAACGTCTACATGTGGGTCGCGCCGAAGGATCATCCGGCGCGCAACGGGCACGCGCATCCTTCCGACGACGAACTTAAACTCCAGCCGCAGCAACCTCAGCCCGTCTAAGCTTAGGTGGAGTCGTGTCATCCTGACCCTTCGACGGGGCCTGTCCTGAGCGAGCGGAGCGAGTCGAAGGGCTCAGGGCTGCGCTTCGCGCAGGCGCTAAGGAGTGTCATCCTGAGCGGAGTCGTGTCATCCTGAGCGGAGTCGTGTCATCCTGAGCGGAGTCGAAGGACGACACGACTGCCAAAACCCTGTTTACGCTGCACGAACGTGAGCGAGCGTGTCGCGTACTGGGTCTTCAGCCTCGCGCTGAGCGCCGGCATCACAATTGCAGTAGGCCGTAACTTTGTAACCGAGCACGGCCGGCGCGTCATCCCAATCCTCCTCATAACCGCGCTTTGCGCCGGCTTGCTGTTAGGTTGGGCGCTCGACGGTTACATCGGTTACGTCCGCGCCTCCGCCGAAATGAGATAGCCTCGCATTGTCATGCTGAGCGGAGTCGAAGCACGACAATGCGGAGCATCCTTCGACTCCGCTCAGGATGACAAAGCAATTACGGCGTCGCGGCGGGCAGCGGCGTAACCAGCGGCGACGTCGACGGCGCGGCCGACGGCATCGGCGTTCCCGCAAGCAGCGGATCGGGCGGCTCGGTTGAGAAGACGATATTCTCGAATCGCACGTCGGCGATGGCTTTGAAGGCCATGAACGCGACGTGCTGCGTGGCGCTGAAGGTGCCGTGCACGATCACCCAGTGCCCGTCAATGACCTTGTAGTCGAGCGAGAAGTCCATGTCGCCTTCGACGGATCGCATCTCGATGTGCGAAGGAAGCCGCGAGGTCTGATCCTCGATGATCTCGACCGGATAGAGGCCGTGGGTAATGCGCGGCGTCGGTTCGATGAGTAGATGCAGCGCGGCATCGGTCGAGTCGGGCGCATAACGCGTCACCCAAAGGCTATTGTACGGAACGACGACGGTGACGCTGGGATCGGGTTGCGGGATGGGAAACCGGTAGGGCGCGCCCTGATTGAGCATGATGTCCACGCGCTTGAGATTTGCGAAGTAGCCGAAACTGAAGTCCGAAAACGGGTCGAAATTCGCCACGATCGGGAAGGCCTGACCGGTGCGCTTTTCGCCGTTGGGCAGGTCCTGCATCACCGCGAAGTTGTCGGCGACCCGCACGGCGACCGACCGGTTGAGATCCTGCGTCCGGTTGACCCCCTTGGCGCTCACGTGCGTGTACTCCGTATAAGTCATATAGACCGGCGGATTCGCTTGATAGTACTGCGTGGTACGGTTGATCAGGAGCGCGAGGGCCAGGTCGGCGGTCATCATTGCCGTAGAGAAGCTTCGCCGGCGGGAAGGCGAGTACCGGTGCGTTAACTCCGCCGGCAATGTCCATCGAAGTAAGCGCGGCACTGGTCGCAAGAACCGTCGAGTTGCGGCGCGCCATACATCGCCGGCCGGAGCTCGGCTTTGAAGAGAATGAAACTGCTGCGCTGATCGAGCGAGAGCTCGACGCGTTGCGAATCCCCCATCGCCGCGTTGCAAACACCGGCGTCGTCGGAGTCGTCGAAGGTGCAAAACCCGGCCCCGCCGTCGCCCTGCGCGCCGATATGGACGCATTGCCGGTCGGTGAAAAGACCGGATTGCCATACGCATCGCAGGTCGAGGGAAAGATGCACGCCTGCGGCCACGACGCGCACAGTGCGATGCTGCTGGGCGCCGCAGCGGTGCTTCAAGCGCAACGCGATGCGCTCGCGGGCAGCGTGGTGCTCCTCTTTCAACCGGCAGAAGAAGGGCCCGGCGGTGCGCTGCCGATGATCGAAGCGGGCGTGCTCGACGAGCCGAAGGTCGAAGCGATCGCGATGCTCCACGTCGACCCGCGGCTCGACGTCGGTACGATCGGCATCAGTCCGGGCGGCGTGTCGGCCTCGACCGACGAGTTATACGTCAACGTTCGCGGCGTCGGCGGCCACGGCGCATATCCGCACTTTGCCGTCGACGCGATTCCGGCGGCCGCGGCGATCGTCCTCGCCCTGCAAAACGTCGTAGCGCGCGAGACGGATCCGCTGGCAAGCGCGGTCGTGACGATCGGAACGTTCGAAGGCGGGTATCGAAATAACGTGATCGCCGATGAAGTGAAGATGAGCGGAACCTTGCGCGCGCACGACCCGGAGGTTCGCGCCGCGCTGGAGGAGCGCGTGCGGCGCATCATCGCGGGTGTCGCCGCCGCGTATCGGGTCGAGGCAGAAGTCAATCTGGTGCGCGGGTATCCGCCGGTGGTCAACGACGACGCGCTCGCCGAGCGTTTTGCGACCTATGTGCGCGCAGGTAGCGGAATTCGCGTGGAGCGACCCGAGGCGACGATGGGCGGCGAAGACTTCGCATATTTTGCGCAGCGCGTTCCGGGACTCTTGGTTCGTTTAGGCGTGCGCAGTGCGTCAGCGGATGCGGTGCATCCAACACACAGTCCACTCTTTCGTATTGATGAAGATGCGTTACCCATCGGAATCGCAACGCTGGCGCTTTTTGCGCGCTCGTTTGTAGCTGTGGAATGAGTTCATAGTAATCCACATGTAGATGTGGATAGATTCGTAAAGGACGCTTAAGGGTTTCGCCCCGAATAGCCACGCCACAGTGCTCATCGCAGATACCGAATTTGTGACCGGGCTCCGATCTCACGGCGCGAGTCTGGAGCTCGATTGCTCGGCCGAAGACGCGTTCGCGCTTCTGTGCGCGGTTGAGAAGTGGCCGGTGTGGCTCTCGTTCCTGCGAAGCGTGCGCCGCCACGGCAACGAGGCGCTCGCAGTCGGAAGCGAAGTCATCGTCCGATCCTCGCTGCCGGGCGAAGAAGAGCAGCTCTTCGAAGTGGACGCCTTCATCGCGAACTATCGGCTCTCGCTGGTAGGCGCGTTCTCGCTGCGCCGGCGTCTCGATTTTCGGATCGAGCGCAAGACGTCGCGCTCGAAGCTGCACCTAAAGCTCGCGTATCCCGCCTATCACGGACGCATCGGCAACCTGCTCGACCGTTGGCAGCGAGGAAGGTGGCTGCCGAGCGCACTCGACGACTCGCTGCTGCACTTCAAGGGCTTGGTCGAGTATCAGCGGGACGCCGCGGTCTTGGCGGACTTTTAGGAAAAGCAGCCGGACTAGCAGTCATTGACCCTGAGTGCTAAGACCAGTATACTCTGAGCATGCCGCTCTACGACTATCTCTGCACGAAATGCGGGCACACCCTTGAAGTACGCCATGGGTTCGACGAGAGCCACGACCAGCCGTGCCCGCGCTGCGGCGCGCCGGTTCGCCGGGTCTTTAACGCCGCCCCGGTGCTCTTTAAGGGCTCGGGCTTCTACGTAACCGACTCTCGCCGCCCAGCGGCGAGTGCGAAGGAAGAGAAGCCGAAGAGCGAGCCGGCGGCGGCCCCTGCGAAGCCCGAGGCCAAACCCTCCGAACCCGCCGCTTAGACCGCCTGCAGGCGCGCCAGCGAGCGCGCGAAGTCGGGGAAGCTGACCGCGATGCTTGCGTCGCGGTCGACCGTAATCGGGCCGGCTGCGCAGGCCAAGATCGCCGCCGCCATCACTATTCGATGATCGTCATCCGTCGCAACGGTCGCGCCGCTCGGCCGGGGTGCGCCCCCGGCGATCGTCAAGTTGCGCGCCTCGCTCGTCACCCCGATCCCGACGCTGGCCAGTAATCGCTCGATGGCCGCAACCCGGTCGGACTCCTTCGTGCGCAGCGACTCGATGCCGGCGATCGTGGTCGTGCCGCCTGCAAAGGCCGCGGCGACTGCAAGCAGCGGAATTTCGTCAATCGCCCGCAGCGCGAGGTCGCTCCCGATGGTGGCGGCGGTCAGCGGCCGATGCTCGACCGCAACGTCGGCGACGGGCTCGCCGGCGACGCTCCGGGGGTTGCGCAGCTCGATGGCGGCTCCCATCAAGGCGAGTGCATCGAGGAGGCCGGTTCGCGTCGGGTTCACGCCGGCGCCGGCAATGACGATCGCGCTCTCGGGCGTGATTGCCGCCGCCGTTGCGAAGAAGGCCGCGGCCGAAAAGTCTCCCGCAACCGCAATCGTCTGGCCCTTCAGCCTGCCGGCGCCGAGGCTCGCGCGGCGCCCGTTCCATTCGATCTCGGCGCCCAGGTAGGAGAGCAACCGTTCCGTATGGTCGCGCGAGCCGCGATCGCCCTCGATTTGGACGGAAACGCCCGCGAAGAGGCCGGCGAAGAGCAGCGCCGACTTCACTTGCGCCGACGGGGCGAGCAGAATGAAGTGGCGCGTTTCGATGGCGGGCCTGCCTCGAAGTTCCAGCGGCAGGCGCCCACCAGTCGTCTCGATCCTGGCGCCGAAGGCGCGAAGCTGCGCGGCCACGGGCTCCATCGGACGGCCTCGCAGCGACCCGTCGCCGTCAAGGTGCGCCGAGATGCCGGCTCCGGCACAGGCGCCCAATAGCATCCGAGCGGTCGACCCGGAGTTCATGCAATCGAGCGTATGCGCGGGGCTGCGCAGGCGACCGGGATGCACCACCGTTTCGTCGCCCAGTCGCTCGATGCGAATGCCGAGCGCATCGAGCGCGTCGTGCGTTGCCCGGACGTCGCGCCCCGGATTGAGATTCGCGATTCGCAGCGGCGCGTTGCATCGAGCACCGACGATGAGTGCCCGATGGGAGATGGACTTGTCCCCGGGAACGCCGACGCTGCCGTGCAAACGGCCCGGGTGAAAGGTTACCAACAGGAGTCCCTCATCGTTTCGTAGCAAGCAGCGCGAAACGATCTAGCTCGATCGCGGACTGCTTTTTCACACGAAAGGATCCGATGAACAAACAAGATTTGGTGCGCTCGGCGACTGAACGCCTCGAACTCTCGCGCAAGGATGCCGTCGAGCTCATCGACGGTGTTTTCGCCGACATACAAGCGGCGGTCGTTTCGGGTGAAGCGGTCAAGATTCCCGGTTTCGGCCAATTCAAAGTGAGGGATCGCGCCGCCCGCATGGCGCGAAATCCAGCGACTGGAGCGCAAGTCAAAGTACCGGCGAAGCGCGTTTTCAAGTTCCTCGCCGCGAAGGCGCTCAAAGATGCCGTCATGGCTAAGCGCCGTTCGCCCGCCGCAGGCGCACGCAAGAAGACCGTAGCGAAATCCGGCGGTTCAAAGGCCGCGGCCTCCGGAAGAAAGGCGCCGACCAGAAAGAAGCGGTAGCACGCACCTACCAGCGCCCGTTGCTGGTTTCCAGGAGCCATTGAATGCGACGTTTACGCCTTCTCTTGCCAAGCCTTGTAACGGCGTCGTTACTCGCCGCTTGCAGCGGACCCAACTCAACTGCGCCGGTAGCAAACCTTCCACCGGCGCTGTCACGTGCCACGCAGTCGAAACTTCCGCCGTTTCTGCGCCTCGGGCATACCCCGGCGCGTCCGCCGGCACGCAAACATCGAGTAACCGCCGCCATGCGCGCACGAGCGATGGCCGGCGGCTGGAAAGAACTGACGGCGGCCGCGCCGTTCTCGCAGGGCGCGGGCACCGAGATGCTGATGACCGACGGAACCGTCTTGGTCCAAGACTATTGTTCGGCAGCATCGAACTGGTACAAACTAACCCCGGATAAGACCGGGAGTTATCTGAACGGCACCTGGAGCGCGATCGCCCCGATGCCGTCTAACTACGGGCCGCTCTATTTTGCATCGGCCGTGCTTCCCGATGGAAAGCTCATCGTCAACGGCGGCGAGTACCAGTTCTGTGTCGGGGCCGAAACGAACTCCGGTGCCATCTACGATCCGGTCGCGAACACGTGGTCCGCGGTCTCGCCGCCCAGCGGCTGGGGTGAGATCGGCGACGGGCAGAGCATCGTTCTCTCGAACGGCACGTACATGATCGGCAACTGCTGCTACAACACTCAGGCGCTGTATTCCGAAGGGTCGTCCACGTGGACGGTAGTCGGCACCGGCAAATTCGATGACAACAGTGAAGAAGGGTGGACGCTGCTGCGCAACGGCGAGATCTTGACGGCCGACGTGATCCAGGCTCCAAACTCTGAGTTGTTCAATCCGCAGACGAACTCGTGGTCGTCGGCCGGGAAGATTCCGGTGAATCTTACCCAGGCCGAAGAGACCGGGCCTCAGCCGATGTTGCCGTCTAACACGGTCTTCGCGATCGGCGCCGACCAGTACACCGCACTCTACAATGGGAGCACCGGCAGCTGGACGCAGGGTCCGAACTTCCCGACCGTCAACGGCACGCAGTACGACGTTGCCGACGGTCCGGCGACCGTTCTGCCGAACGATTCGGTGATGGTTGCGGGCAGCCCGGGTGTTTACAGCACCCCGGCCGCGCTGTTTCTCTTCAACGGTACAGCCTTCAAGGCACTGCCGAATCCGCCGACCGTCGGCGGCGACTCCAGTTACAACATTCGGTTGTTGCTGCTGCCGACCGGTCAAGTCTTGTTCGCCGATGGTTCGAACGACCTAGAGATCTACACGAATCGCAAAGACAAGCGGCCGATGCGAGGCACGCGGCCCGTCATCAGTACGGTTCCGACGACGCTGACGGGCGGCAGCACGTACACGATCAAGGGCCTTTACTTTAACGGCTTCACACAGGCGAACTTCTACGGCGACGACGACCAACAGGCGACGAACTTCCCGCTCGTTAGAATCACCAACAGCTCGAGCGGCAACGTCGTCTACGCGAAGACCCACAGCTTCAGCTACATGGGGATTGGTTCTAAGAAGAAGGTCTCGGCGGAGTTCGACGTTCCATCGGGCATCGGTACGGGAGCCAGCTCGCTGGAGGTGGTAACCAACGGCATCGCCTCGTCGCCGGTCACCGTGACGGTCGGCTCAAACAGGTAAGCGTGGGTGGGTAGGTAACGAAGGCGCTGCATCGTGAGCACGATGAGCGCCTTCGACTACCTCACCATTCTTACGTCGATCGTCCTGGGGCTGGCGATCGCTAACGTCCTCACGCGTCTCGCGACCGTTATTACCGCCCGCGAACGAGTTGATTTCTACTGGCCGCCCGTCGCCTGGGGAATCTGGCTCTTCTTTATCGCCGTTCAACACTGGTGGGCCGAGTGGAGCGTGCGCCACACGCCGCAATGGAGCTTCGGCACCTTTTGGCTGGAGTTGCTGGTACCCGTCGATCTCTTCATTCTCTCGGCGCTCATACTGCCCGAGCGTGAGGGCGCGCGCGGCGTGCTCGATCTCGGCGAGTGGTACTTTCGCAATCGTGCGTGGTTCTTCGGGTTTCTCTTTTTCTTGCCGGCGTTGAGTATCGCCGAGGAGTTGGCGCGCACCGGCCGCATGGCCTCGATGCTCAACCTCGGCTTTTTGCTCGCCTTCGAAGTCGCGATCGCGGCTGCATATGTCGTGAAGTCGCGGCGCGCGCAAGAATGGCTCACCGCACAGGCGATGGTGCTGACGATCCTGTACGTCGGGCTGCTCTTTATCCGGATGCCCAGTTAAGCTCGCCAGATAGGATCGGATGCGAGCGCGGCAAACCGTGTTTGGCGTGCGAGGCTTCATCGTTGCAATCGCGGTCGCGATCTTCGCTCTGCCGAATCCCGCGGGTGCGGTGGATACCATCCCGTTCACCGATACCGGCGGCTTGATTCAGGTCCAGGGTTCCGTCGACGGCCTCACCGCGGTACCGATGCTCGTCAATCTGGGCGCGGGCGTTGACGTGCTCTCGACGGACCTGGGCCGGCGAACGGTTGTCGTTGAGGGTAAGTACGTTAGCTTGCGTTTGACCGGCGAGCGCGTCGATCTCCCGATCGGCAAGGTACTCACCTTCGCGATCGGCGGCGTGCGCATAGACGCGCCGCACGTGGGAATCTGGGCCGGGCTCGACCCCACCGGAGTCAGCGGGCTCATCTCGGCGACGGCCTTTCGCAATATCACGGCGACGTTCGACTTTCCCGGCCAGCGAATCGTCATCGAGGATGCCGTAAGCCTCCCCGAGCGAACCCGCATGGCGATCCGCGTTCCAGTGATTCTGCAGGACGATTTCGGTATCGCGCTCGGGGTCTTCGCGCGCTTTAATTTCGGCGGCGGCAAGACGGGCCTGTGCGAGATCGATACCGGCGCGCCGGGCATCACCCTCGACCGGACGTTCGCGGCCGCCCACGGCCTCAATCCCGGCGGAGGCGCGGAGATTCGGCTGGCCTCGGTCGCGCTCGATGGTGCGCCCCAGACGGCGGTGAAATCGCAGACCGTCAAAGTCGGGAACCTCATCTACGACTGTGACGTGGGAAACGCGTTCTGGTCGGGGCGGAGCTTTACGCTCGATCTGCCCAGCCGTTTCCTCTATGTCGAGCAACCTTAGGGAACGTCGAGCCATCTGCGGATGACCGCTCGTTCAACAAGGATCGTTACGTTGCGCGAGCGTGCGCGCGCGTTACTTGAGCTGGTCGAAGAGCTCGAGCGGGTCCGTAAGAAACGGGAGCGTCCTGCCGGGGCCGATTGGCCT